>JAITHD010000128.1 GCA_031280155.1 Treponema sp.
AAAAGCCCGCAGATCAACAGGGATTTGGGTACATAGCGCCGGAAAAGGTCTATAGTAATCGTCGGTTCCTTGAAATATTCTCCTTATCCGCGCTATTCAATTGCTTATATCCTTTTTAAACCCGTGAAATTAATCCGTGAAAATCCGTGTAATCTGCGGACCCGTGTTTAAATGCTTTTGCCCTGGGACAAAAGACACGGAAATGAATTTTTACATATTAGGGGAAAGAAAATATACTGGAGGGATGGGCGTGAAAATAAAGATAACAGAATACTTTGAAGAAGCAGAAACGGAGGCAGAATATTTCTACAGTGCGGGAGAGGCGCCGGCCGCTGGGTCCAATTTTGCGTCCCAAGTGGCGGAACAGATGAAAGCAGGAGGCGCCGCAAGATATTGAGATTTATAGGTGATCATGGTAAACTAGCAAATAGAGTTGCCCGCAACTGCCTATCGTAAACTACGCAAGGAGGTACATTGTGGAGTATGCCATCGCAGTTATAGATATAGGGATGACCAATAAAAAGGTAGCGGTCTATGATGATGTTTTGAAACAGGCGGATGCCCGGTACCGGACCTTCCCGCCTAAGATGATAGACGGGCTTGAAACCCATGATCTTGAGCTTATGGAAACCTGGTTTACCGAAGAACTGGCGGATCTGGCAAAAACCTATCCTATTAAGGCTATAGCGGTTACTACCCACGGGGCTACCTTTGTCTGTGTAGGAAAAGACGGCAAGCCCGCGCTGCCCTGTGTATACTACACCCACGAACCGGGAGAGGACTTTCATAACCGGTTCTATGCCCGGTTCGGCGCGGCTGAAACCCTGCAAGCGCGAACCGGAACTCCCTATCTCAAAGGGCTTATCAATACGGCTAAGGGCATTTTCTTTGCCCGCGAGGGATATCCAAAACGGTTCGGCCATACCCGCCTCCTCTTGCAGTATCCCCAGTATTGGGGCTTTCGGTTTACCGGTAAAACCGGCGCGGAAGGCACCTATATGGGCTGTCATAGTTATCTTTGGGATCAGCTTGATCATAAGCCGTCCCCGGTAGCCGAAGGGCTGGAGGTTGCCGCGTTGATGCCCCAACAACTCAACAATTCTTGGGACATCCTGGGGACCATTACCGAAGAATTTGCCCAAAAAACCGGCCTCTCTTCAGAGGTGATCCTAACCATGGGTATCCATGACTCCAATTCCTCGCTGCTTCCCCATTTTGCCAAAAAAGGAGAAACCGGCTTTGTGCTGAACTCTACCGGGACCTGGTGCGTCACTATGAATCCGGTTAAAACCTATGGATTTGCCCCGGAAGAATTGGGCAAAGTGGTATTTTTCAATATCTCCGCGTTTAGAACGCCGGTCAAGACCGCTATTTTTCTGGGAGGGCAGGAATTTGAAACCTGGTCCAAGCTGTTCATGGCTCTTCACCGGCGGAATGACATTCCTCCCTATGATCCGGCGCTGTATTGCTCCGTCTTGCAGGAACAAAGGGTTTTTCTCCTGCCGGAACTCACCCCCGGTTCGGGGCAGTTCCCTGGATCCCATGCCCGTATTGTGGAAGACGGCAAAGATTACCCTTTTGAGGCCATTCGGAAAGGCTTATCCATACCCCCTTGTTGTAAGAATTATGAGAAGAGCTTTGCCGCGCTGCGCCTTTCGCTGGTTATGCAGTCTTTGACCGGTTTGGAACGGACCGGAATGGTACCGGGAGCCGGGATATTTACCGAAGGGGGATTTAGGAAAGACCCGGCTTACAACGGGATTCTCTCCGGGGCATTACCGGATAATAGGGTCTTTCTTACCGACATCGCCGAAGCCAGCGCCTTGGGAGCCGCGATGACTGCTAAGATGGCCTTGACCGGGAAGCGGCTTCCCGATTTATCAAGGGATTTTGAGATAGCCTATCGGGAGGTGGAGAAAAAGGGTATTCCGGAACTTCTTCCTTACCGGAAAGTCTGGCTTGGGGCTGCGGAACAGGGTAAATGGTAAATGGTTACACGCCGCTTGCCTGTCCCCGCGCCGCCGCAGGGAGGCGCGGGGGGTCAAGACAAATCGTAAACGCCCCCGCCGTCAAGAGGACGCAGAGAAGCCTCGGCTAGTCCGAGGACCGGCCGCCTGCCTGTATTGGCGGCGCATATCCTGCTTGGTGTTCTCTTGGGCAGTCGGCTTCCCAGAACGCTCCATTCCCCTGAACCTGTTGCTGAAAAAGGGGATACGGTCAAGGAACCATTAGCGACAGAGGACATCAAACAAGTTGGCTAGGGGGCAACAACCGGCTGCGACAGGAATCAGGCCCCCTCGGAGTCGGGTAAGATAATCCAACTATCCGATATGCGGAAAAAGCTGGGTCTCGAATAAGCGTGGTCGGGATAGAAGAGAAATAGGATGGCTCTGAAAACTTAAAAAAGCAACTAAATATGCTCAAATATAGACTTATCCAACTAGTACCGGTACTAGTCATACCGCTTGATAAGTCTAGTTAGTGTAGAACCGGTCTGTCTTATTCTACCATCTTGTGTATCTATATAATAATCAAAATACAAATTAATAGGATTTCTGGAAGGATTATTAATATATAAAACTTGAGAGCATTTTTGATTTTTACCCTCACATTCAGGATAATCGTTCAAACAGTGAACATTATTTCCCTTTTTGGGACAAGACGGGATATGATTTCCCGTATAACTGCCAATAGACAGATTTTTATTTTTTTCACGGCATGAATTACGGAAGGCGCTTTATACTACAGCAAGCGACTTCCTTATATTCCATAAGGGTTTCGCTTTCCCTGGCAAGCTGCTTTTCCAGTTTTTCTTTGACCGCGTTCAGCTTATTAATCTGATCCCGCAATACATTAATACGGTCAATGGGTTCTGATGTAATAGGCCTGTTCTAAAACCTCGGCAATAGGTATGGTATAATGGCGGCATGGACAATCAAAACAGGATGGCGAAATTAGCCGAAGAAAAATACTTGGCATTTTCATATAACAAAGAATACCAAACCTCCAGCTTAATTGTCAATGGTTTTATTTCTTTTTATCTTGTCTCTCTTAAAAAATCTCGACTAAAAGCGTGGGACAGATGTATCCCCAAAATGGATAAGTTAAACCCTCAAAGTTTCGCCGTACTTTGGGAAGAGCGGGTAAGACAGGAAGCAAAGGTACAGATAGCTCAAAGCCTCACACGTAAAGGGTGGTCTGGTGAAGAGATAGCCGAAACGACCGGCTTAGACCTTGGGACCGTGGAATCGCTTTTTGGGTCAACAGTCTAAAATTTACCGGGATAGTTTCAACCTAAAAGCGTCACCGTCCGTAAGAGAAAAAACTATCTTTTCACGGAACAAGACATTAAGGCACGGGAGAAGCCCGGCAGAAGAAGCGGTTGTCGGTAGCCTGTTCAGGGTCTACAATCCCCGCTTCCCGCATAGTCCGCGCCCGTTCTTCCCAAGTCATACCGTTAACCGGATGGAACTCAGCAAGCTGTTCATCAGTCGGTTCAGGGCAGTCTTCTGTATATACTATCGGACGCTTTGCCGCTTCTTTAAGCCTAGCAAGTTGTTCAGGTGTCGGCTTTGTACCAGCCATCAAAGTTCGTCTTATAATCGCCATAATATAACCTCCGTTCTTTCGAGTTTGCAAATCTAGCGCTGATGATTCGAATGTTATTTTTACGTTCCACATATACTAAAAACAGTATTTCACCAACCGCACCTATAGTTTGCCATCTATCCTCATTATCAGTATGTGTTTCATCGTATCGTTCAATCCGTTCTGGATCATTAAAGATTAATATGGCATCGTCAAAAGATACCCCATGCTTCTTGAAATTAGTATACTCTTTCTTATCATCCCATTCAAACTCCATATATCTACCCGCTTTGAATGTATCGTAAATGACATACCGCTTTTTGTCAAAGGTATTGTGTTTCCCCTCCCAACCACGCTTATTCGAGACCCAGCTTTTTCCACTCTTATTTATCGCTATAATGAGTCCGCAATCCATATATAGTAGATTAATTTAATTTTTTGAAACAGGGGTCGATATATAAAATATGTACAGCAATGACTATAAACGGTGCGCGGCCGCTTTTAAAGATGAAGGGCATACCTTCAAAGAATTGAAAGAAGCTTTCACCATTCCGTCGGAAACCTATTATGTATGGAAAGAGAAACTCGA
>JAITHD010000237.1 GCA_031280155.1 Treponema sp.
CGGAGTCTCTGCTTAACTTGATCAGAGAAATCGCCGAGAACGGTACCGATGTATTAGCGCTTTGCGACGACGCTTATTTCGGTTTTTTTTATGAAGAAGATATCATTAAAGAATCTCTGTTCAGCGGGCTTGCGGAACTCCACGAGCGGGTTTTAGGGGTTAAAATCGACGGTCCTACCAAAGAAGACTACGCATGGGGCTTACGGATGGGCTTTGTCACGTTCGGCTCAAAGGGCTTACAGGGAAACCACTATGAAGCCCTGGTGAAAAAACTTATGGGAGCTATTCGATCTTCTGTTTCCTGCGCTAACACGCCGGCTCAATACTTGATGCTGAAAACCATAGAGGATCCTCGGACAAATACTGAAAAAGAACGGTATTACGAGATTCTGGAAAAACGGTATCGGGCTGTAAAACAGTTTATCGCTAAAAACGTTCCGCCCCCGAATCTCTGCCCCCTGCCTTTTAATTCCGGCTATTTTATGACCTTTCGCTGTATTGGAATCAGCGCCGAAGCGCTGCGGCAGGAACTGCTGACAAAACAGGGTATCGGGACGATTTCTTTTGGGACCGACTACCTTCGAGTAGCTTTTTCCTGCGTTGAAGAAACCAATATAGCCCAGATATACCAAACCATTTACGAAACCGCTGTAAGATTAGCGAAACAGTAGCAGGAGAAGCGAACAGTGAAACCGCGTAAATGGGGACGTTCAAAAACAGAAAAACAATCTACGACTCGTTATTCACTGTTTGCGCTTCTGGGGGCTTTTATCTTTTCAAGCATCGGGGCTTGCGGATTATTTGAACCGTCCACAGCCATACTATGGACTGACAGACCCGAATTTGCTATTTATGCGGAATATTTCAATTCCAGTCAAGCGCAATACAAGGTTGAAGTCCGCTACGTTGAAGCTCTCGCCCAAAAACTAACCGATACTAAAGAAGCGCCGGATATTGTAATAGGGAGCTGGCTGAAAAGCGCTTCTACCCGGACTTTATTTAAGCCCTTAGATCATCTTTTTAAGAAAGAATTACTCTCAAAAAACGCTTTTTATCCTCGGCTCCTTGCGCTTGGCACCATCGAAGAGCAGCAATATCTTTTACCTGTAGCGTTTAATATTCCGGGTTTAGTATTTACCAGAGCAAAGGGTCAACTGCTCTCCAATCCTTTTACTATCAGTTTGGAGGAAATAAAAACCCTTGGAAAAGCCCATAACCATGAACAAAACGGAATTTA
Organism: Treponema sp.; assembly: GCA_031280155.1. Taxonomy (GTDB): domain Bacteria; phylum Spirochaetota; class Spirochaetia; order Treponematales; family Breznakiellaceae; genus JAITHW01. The sequence goes on from JAITHD010000237.1 coordinate 1,238, forward strand.
TTCCCAAATGGGTTTTTCTCCGGCTTGGGACCCTGAATTTCTATATATTATCGCTAACTTGTTCAATACGTCTTTTCGGGAAGGAGATCCGCTTTTATGGGACCAAACCGCCCTTGATAAGACTATCGAGTATATCCGGGATTGGATACAAAACGCCGCCGGCGCTATCCAAGCGGAAGATGATTTTGTCTTTAAGTATTTCTACCAGTCTCCGGCGGTACTTGTCCTTTCTGGACGGATTCTCTTTATCTATATGAACAGCGCTGATTTCTTTACCCTCCCTCAAGAACGGCGGGTAAATCTTGATTTCCGCTGGATTGCTGAAAACGATAGTATTCCTCTTTTAGAAGGAACGGTTTACTATGGAAAGTACAAAAAAGGAAAAGCAGCAAAAGCATCTGAAGCGTTTACCCAATGGTTCTTTAAGGCTGAAACTCAACGCCTGCTTCTGGAAAACAGCAAACGCCAACGTCTTAACGAAACGCTTTTTGGTATAAGCAGCGGATTTTCCGCTCTGCGAAGCGTTACTGAACAGATATTCCCTCAGTTTTATCCCACCCTTTTAGGACACATGCCGCCGGTAGGCTTTCTCACGCCCCCTCATATCCTTCCCTATAACTGGGGGGTCCTGAAAGAACGGGTTATTCTCCCATATCTGCAAGATATGATCCGTACTGAAAATCCGGAAACTATACGTCCTTTGGAAAGGCAGATTGCCGATTGGTATAAAATCAACAAGGAATTTTAGCCCCTGTTAGGAAACCAAATCAAAGAGCGCCCCTGCTATGTTCCGCTGTCCCATATATGGCGCAAAGGTATTATTCATCTGTTTAATCTCGCTTTTGAATTTTTCGATCAAACCGTCTATATAACTATCTGACGTTAAACCAGATTCAACTTCTTTCTCGCGGCTCAACTGCTCCATCAAGACATCAATGACTTTGAGCCGGTTAATCGTAACCCCATGGACCCCTTCAATATCTTCAGGTACGGATACCCCTGAAACATGCTTAAAATGCGAATACGCATAACTTGAAGAAGACACCGGCAGAGCTATTTTCTTCAACGGAAAGCTGATTGCGTAACCCCTATTAGCAAATGATTGTATATATGTAGATTTATCGATCATAGCATCCTTCTCTTTTATACAAAAATTATCGGAAAACCATAACAAAATATTACTATTATCCGCATTGAAAAAATATTCTTGCCGGACAACAATACTATTGACTTGAGGCTATCTATGATTAATCTTATAAATACCGTCTTCTTCCGCAACCATAAACTCTTTTTTAAGCGATTGCAGGGCTTTGTATAAGTCTTCTGACTCAAGACCGGTACGGTTACAAAGCTCTTCCATAGGCGCTGGTCCTTGATACGCCAGAGACCTAATCACCATGCCCCGGCGCTGCCGGAAGGAGCCTTCAAAACGGCTCTGTTTGGTATAATTGGCGCTCTTGCGGTTAGGATTGACAATGGTTTTCTTTAAAGCCGCTCCGTAATCCATAAGCGCCCAATACCATTTCCGGGGATTTTCCCGATCTAATGCAGCCTCAAGAATAGGAAATATTTCAGCGTCCTTCACCGTTTCCTTGTCGGCAAAAAAGAAGTGAATCACTGCGGAACGGATATTGGTTTCAATGAAAATCGAAGGATAGTTATAGGCGAAACAGGCGATAGCTCCTGCGGTATATGCGCCGATGCCGGGCAGAGGCAGCAGTTTTTCCGGCGTTTTCGGCACTTTTCCATCATGCTTCTCCGTGAGGATCCGAGCGCAGTCTTTCACATACCGGCAGCGCCGGTTATACCCAAGACCGCTCCATTCCCGAAGGGCTTCTTCCAAAGACGCTTTGTGCAGCGCTTCCGGTCTGGGCCATTGGGTTGTCCACCGTTTCCAGTAAGGTATAACCCGTTCAGTTTGAGTCTGCTGGAGCATAAATTCAGAAATCAACACGCCCCAAGGGTCTGTATTTTCCCGCCAAGGCAATACCCTGCCTGCCGCCCCATAGTGGGCATAAACCGCGTCGCTGAAGGTCTCGATATTCCGGCGGTCTAGGTTCATCAGGTTATTTTTACCTTAGCTTTTTCAATGATGAGGTCCGCGATTTTTTCAGGTTCTATTGTATCCGTATCAATAATGAGGTCCGCAAAAGCGTAATCGTCATTGTCAATGTGATAAATCTTCAAAAACCGCTCTCGATCCTGCTGATCCCGTTCTTCCGTAAAAGCCGCAACCGATTCAAGAGAACCTCCTTCACGTTTCATAATCCGCTTCGCTCTGGTTTCGCTCTGGGCTTTCAAGTATACCTTAAGATCCGCTTCTTCCAGCATCCAGATTGCCAGTCGGGAACCAAGTACGCACCCCCCGTTTTCACGGGCTAATCCGACCTGCCGCTGGTCCAGCTCTTTATCCCAAGCGTCGTCTTCGGCGGCTAACCCAATGATCTCTTTGAGGGTCATGCCTTTCTCTGCGGATAGATTTCTGAACGTAAAATTGATAAACCGCAGTCCCAGGGCTTCAGCTACCAGTCTGCTTACTGTGGTATTGCCGCAGCCGCTTTTCCCTGAAATCGCAATCCGCAGGGTCTTAATCGTCTTGTTCATTCTACATTCCTTAATTGTTCTCGGATGTTTTCCAAAGCATCCTTCATATTCACCACCTCCCGGCTGACTTCCAGAATCGGCGTTTTTGAACCTATGGTGTTGATCTCCCGCTGTATTTCTTGACAGAGAAAATCCAGCTTCTTTCCCGAACAGGAGAGACCTCCGGTCTCTGCCCGGAATTCCGCAAGATGCGCGGACAGTCGAGAAATCTCTTCGGCTATAGTATATTTCATCAGCAGCACCGCAGTCTCCGCCAAAATACGGTTTTCATCAATTATTGCTGCCCCTCCTCCGGCAGTATCCCCTAGAAGTTCCATAAAGCGGATTTTCAGGTTTTCCTTGATAGCCGATTCTAAAGCGGGAATATAGGAAGCTATGGTACTGACTGACGTTTCAAGGCTTCCGACGCGTACCAGAATATCCGCTTCAGTATGCTTTCCCTCTCGGATACGGTCCGCATCGAACTGATCCGCAGCGGACTTCAGAACCGGCTCAACCAGACCCCAATACGCGCCGTCAGCCTTGGTTTTCTCAATCTCCAGGACTCCTTCAAATTTCAGCAGCAGCCCAAGGGGGGGCTT
>JAITHD010000224.1 GCA_031280155.1 Treponema sp.
AAAGGACGGGGTTTTACGGCGAACCGGATAAAAGATTGAAAATAGAATTGTCAATACAAGTTGTTGTGAAATTTTTGGTACTAGGACTCGCAAAATATATTGAACTGGATAAACATTACGTTCCCACGCCGCGTGGGTAGATTGTTCCCTAATTTCGCAAGATTTATTGCCGCGTTCTTATCACGGTTGTGCTTTGTCCTGCACTGGGGACACACCCATTCCCGCTCTTGCAGCAGCAAATCCTTTTTTACATACCCGCATCCATGACAGGTTTTAGAACTTGCAAACCACATATCCGCCTCAATTACCGTCTTGTCTTGCCATAGGGCTTTAATACCGCAGTTTTTCCAGGAAAGCCCCATAGCCTAAATCCATGACGGACTTTCCGAGATTGAGGGCTTGGGACATCCCTTTCAATAAGAGGTTCTCTACCACTATCACATCATAGTCTTTTACCAGCTTATAGGACAACGTGTCTATGAAGTTCCGGTGGTAATTTGCTGTCCTTTCATGTATACCCGCGACTTTGAGCCTTGCTTTCTGTTGGTTCCGGCTGTCCTTTGGTTTTCGGGACAGCCTCCGTTGATATTTCCCAAGCCTCTTCTCGCTGTTTCTATACACCCGCCGGTATTCCGGGGTGTTCCCCAGATTATCAACGTAAAAATCCCGCAAGGACATATCCAGTCCTATCACCTTTTCAGTCTTTTCTTGAAAACCCTTGAAATCCTGTTCCCCTTCAAACAAACAGGAAGCGTAATACGTTCCTGTAGGGCTTATACTTATGGTTATGTTTTTTAATTTTGCTGTCTGATACCAGCTTTTGACATTCACGCTATGCTTAAACCGCAGGGGATCTGTTATCTTGGGGAGTTTAACGGTTTGTCCCTCAAAATTGACGGCAATGGACATTCCCGTCCGGTAGCTGTCGTTATGATTATGCTTTGACTTAAACCGTGGAAATCCTACAGTCCCGCCTTTGCGGAGGCCTTTCAGGGATGTAAAAAAGTTTGCGTACGCGGCTTCAAGATTACGCCTCGCCTGCTGGAGCGCCGCAGCATCTGCTTCTTTGAGAAACCCATATTCTTGTTTGTATTCCTTCTCGGTTTTGTACGTATGGGCATAGAGGGCTTCTCTATTGTCTTTCAACGTTTGGTATATTGCAATCCGTTCCGCTAACATTTGATTATACAGAAAACGGCAGGAGCCGAGGGTCTTATTCAAGCATACCCGCTGTTCAGTGGTGGGATAGAGTCTTACCTTGAAAGCCCTCTGTATGGTCATAGGTTTATTCTCACCTATCTTTTCGTAAAGGTCAAATTATTTCCAACCTATCTTTTGCCGCTGTGCCGCCTTATACCCCCAGCCCTGAAGGGATTTTTCTATAAGGTTTTACCGCGGTTTTGATAATTTTTGATTTATATTTTTTAAGGCGAGCGTTAAATAATACCAAAATTGAACAACATCATTTTCAATACCATATTGCCGCATAAGATCGGGTATTTGATAGGCTATTTGAGATTTTTCAAAATCATATTCCCAGGTATCACAAAAAGCCTCTATTTGTTCGGGAATGGGCAATCCTGTAGTGTTTTTGTATAATAAGTTATAACTCCGGTTACTGTTAAAAGGCGGATCTAAATAGATTAAATCTACACTTTCGGCGGTCATTATACGCATAATAGTTAAATTATCACCATAAAACAACTTATTCATGTTTTTATACTATATCATTTTTCAAAATCCGTCAAGTGTATATGTTTATGCTGTTTTTATAGATTTTTCAAAAAAATGGCATATAACTTGTCATAACGCTCAAAGACGGTTATACTCCAATCATGTCACTAAAACCACACTATACTATGCAAGCCTCTGATGCGGAGAATCCAAAAATTCCAAACCGATCTGAAACAGAACCCCAAAATACCTGGGATCTTTCTAAACTTTTTCCTGACGACAAGTCCTGGGAAGAAGGTCTCAAGTCCTATGAATCTTTAATGGAACGGCTCTCAAGTTTTAAGGGAACCTTGGGGAAGTCAGCAGCGCATTTAGCGGATTATTTGAATTTTTCTAAAGAATTCGGTATTTTAGAAGAGCGTCTTAATTATTACAGCGATCTTCGGCAAACCGAGGACGAGGGAGACAGTTCAGCCCGGACCATGACAGGACGTTTTATCATGGCTGCGTCTAAAGCGCAAGCCGCCGCTTCCTGGGCAATTCCTGAGATTCAAAGCATCCCGGATGCGGATATGGAGCGATTTTTAGGGGATCCCGGTTTGGGGGAATACCGAATTTACCTCAAAAAACTCCTTCGATATAAACCATATATCCTAAGCGACAAGGAAGAACGGCTTCTTGCTATCCAGGCTGAAGCAGACGGGGTGGGGGCGGACATTTTTTCGGTTTTGACCAATGTAGATATGGAGTTCGGCGCACTTGATACTCCAGAGGGAAAGCGCCCTCTCTCTCAATCTACATGGTCCGTATTTATGGAAAACCCGGACCGAAACCTCCGGCAACAGGCGTACCATGGGTTTTATCAGGTTTTTGATGCTCACAAAACCACTTTAGCCGCTTTGTACAGCGGATCCGTTAAGCAGGATGTGATCAAAGCCCGAATTCGGGGATTCTCCTCGTCCCGGGCAGCCCACCTTTTCCCTGATAATGTTCCTGAATCGGTCTACGATAATCTGATAGCTACCATTAATAATAATCTGGCTCCGCTTCATCGGTACTATCGGTTGCGGAAACAGGTTCTCAAACTGGATACGCTGCGGCATTACGATGTGTATGCGCCGATTGTATCAACAGCGGTGAAGAAAACTTCTTGGGACGAAGCGGTTGCCTTGATCGCCGCAGCGCTTGCTCCCTTGGGGGAAACGTATGTGAATACCCTCCGTTCCGGTTTATTAGGACGCTGGGCGGATCGGTATGAAAATAAAGGAAAACGTTCAGGCGCTTTTTCCGCGGGAAGCTATACCGGAGATCCCTATATCCTGATGAATTATAAGGAAGATAGGATTCGGGATATATTTACTTTAGCCCATGAAGGGGGACACTCGATGCACTCTTGGTATTCATCCCGTTCAAATCCCTTCATGCACTATGGGTATACGATTTTTGAAGCTGAAGTTGCCAGCACTTTTAATGAAGAATTGCTTTTCCGCTATTTGAAAGACCATGCGGATTCTCAAGATTTGAAGGTATATGTGATCAACAAACGAGCGGATGATCTTTTGGCTACCCTCTATCGGCAGACCATGTTTGCGGAATTTGAGCAACGAAGCCATGAGCTGGAAGAAAGCGGAACTCCTCTTACGGTAGATGTGTTGCGGAACGAATATCGGCGGCTTCTTACCAACTATTTCGGTCCTGATATGACCTTAGAAGAAGTAAGCGATCTTGAAGGATTGCGGATTCCCCATTTTTACCGAGCTTTTTATGTATATAAATACGCTACCGGCATTTCCGCCTCCCTCGCGTTAGCTGAACGGGTTCTTGCCGGGGGCTTGCAGGAACAGGAAGATTATTTCAATTTTCTTAAATCTGGAGGTTCTCGATTCCCTATAGAGGCGCTCAAACGGGCAGGCGTGGATATGTCTACTCCCGGTCCGATAGAAGCGGCTTGCGGCGTTTTCAACAGTTTGGTCGCTGAATTGGAACGTCTCATCGGGTAATTATCCGCGGTTGTCTTATAAGCCTATTTTTTTTATTTTATATATATGAATCCCGAAAAATTGACCATAAAGGCTCACGAAGCCCTTAATGAGGCTTTCGCTATTGCACAGAAAGCGGATCATTCTCAGGTTGAAGTAGAACATCTATTATTGGCGCTGTTACAGCAGGAAGAAGGGATCACCGTTCCAATTATCGAGCGTATTGGCGCTGAGGTCCCTCAAATCATGGCAAATCTGGAAGGTTTAGCTGCGGAAATACCCAAAATTTACGGCGACGCAGCCCAGCTTTACCTTTCTTCCGCTGCGGCAAAGGTTCTCGCTAAAGCGGAATCTGAAGCGTCTTCCCTCAAAGACGAGTATGTCTCGACGGAACATATTCTGTTAGCTATTGCCGCCGCAGAGGGAAAAGCCGGGGAACTGCTCAAAAAAGCAGGAGTGACCAAGAACGGAATTCTCTCGGCTTTGAAGCGGATCCGGGGAAACGCCAGAATTACCGATCAGAACCCGGAAGACAAGTATCAAGCTCTGGATAAATATTGCCGGGACTTGACCGCACTGGCCCGGCTGGAAAAGTTAGACCCTGTAATTGGGAGGGACGAAGAGATACGCCGAGTTATGCAGGTGCTTTCCCGCAGAACCAAGAACAACCCTGTACTCATCGGCGAGCCGGGGGTTGGTAAAACCGCCATTGCCGAAGGGCTTGCTCGGCGTATTGTTGCCGGGGATGTGCCGGAAGGTCTTAAACGGAAGCGCCTGCTTTCTCTAGACCTGGGAGCGCTGGTAGCAGGCGCTAAATTCCGAGGAGAATTCGAAGATCGCATCAAGGCGGTAATACGGGAGATTCAGACTTCAGAGGGCAAGATTATTCTGTTCATTGATGAACTTCATACATTGGTCGGCGCCGGCGCTGCGGAGGGCGCTACTGACGCATCGAATCTGCTTAAACCAGCGCTGGCTCGGGGAGAGCTTAGGTGTATCGGCGCTACTACCTTGGATGAATACCGTAAGTATATTGAGAAAGACCCCGCCTTGGAACGGCGTTTTCAGCAGGTGTATACTGCCGAGCCTTCAGCGGAAGATACGATTGCCATACTTCGAGGACTCAAGGAGCGTTACGAGGTACATCACGGGGTGCGCATCAAGGATGAAGCCTTGGTAGCGGCGGCTATTCTCTCAGACCGGTACATTACGAGCCGTTTTCTGCCGGACAAGGCTATTGATCTGGTGGACGAAGCCGCAAGCCGGCTCAAGATGGAACTTGACAGCCGCCCGACAGAACTGGACAAGCTGGAACGAAAACTCTTGCAGCTTTCTATAGAGAAGCAGGCTTTGCAGCGGGAAGAAGACGGAGCTTCCAAGGAACGGCTGGACAAACTGGAGAAGGAGATTGCTGATCTGGAAACAGAGCGGGACTCCATGAAAGCCCGATGGGATAATGAGAAACAGCAAATCCAGAAAATTCGAGCATTAAAGCAGAAAATAGAAGAACTTAAAATAGAAGAAACCCGGTATATACGGGAAGGGAATTTAACTAAAGCAGCGGAAGTCAAACATGGACTTATTCCAGAGGCTCAGAAAAAACTTGCGGCTCTTACCAATAAGGTGGAAGCTCAAGAGACAGAAACCGCGCTGCTTCGGGAAGAGGTAAGCGAAGACGATATTGCCCAAGTTGTATCTTCATGGACAGGGATACCGGTTTCTAAGATGCTTTCCGGGGAATTGCAGAAATACCTTGACTTAGAAAAAGTGTTGGAAAACCGAGTAGTTGGGCAAGAAATCGCGGTATCCGCTGTGGCTGACGCTATCAGACGGAACAAAGCAGGACTTTCCGACACAGCCCGTCCTTTGGGGTCGTTTTTGTTTCTCGGTCCTACTGGAGTAGGCAAAACAGAGCTTGCCAAAACCCTGGCGGATTTTCTCTTCAACGACGAGCGGGCCCTTACTAGGATTGACATGAGTGAATATGGAGAAAAACATTCTGTGAGCCGTCTCATCGGCGCGCCTCCGGGATACGTTGGGTATGAGCAGGGCGGGCAATTAACCGAAGCGGTCCGCCGGCGGCCTTACAGCGTGATCCTTTTTGATGAAATTGAGAAAGCCCATCCAGAGGTGTTTAATGTTTTTCTCCAGATTCTTGACGACAGGCGGCTGACCGATAGTCAGGGCAGAGTGGTGGATTTCAAAAACGTCATAATTATTATGACCAGCAATCTTGGATCTGATCTGATATTGGAAGCGAAGCGCCATGAAGATATCAAAGATGGTTTAACCGAGTTATTAAAGCAAAGTTTTAGACCTGAATTCTTAAATCGTATTGACGAAATTGTGATTTTTAATCATCTTGGAAAGAACGAAATCAGCAAAATCCTGGACATTCAGCTTAAACGGCTTAGTCTGAGGCTTGGAGAACATAAGATAGGACTGACCCTTACCCAAGCCGCTAAGGACTTGCTGTCTGAACGGGGGTATGATCCCCTATTAGGGGCTCGACCGCTCAAGCGTACCATTCAGGCTGAACTGGAAAACCCCTTAGCAAAAGCCATTATTGCCGGAAAAATTCAGGACGGCGATGTGCTTGCGGCGGATAGAGGTGAGAATGGATTGACGTTTCGGAAAACCCTTATAAAAAAAGAATGACTCCTCCAAATCGGATATCCGATGGAACTGGGGTACAATCTGTTGTTTTATTCCATTTCCAGAATGATAGTCGTGTTAGGACCCAAGGGCGTTCCGGGGGCTGGACTTTGCCGTTTGACCCAGCCGTCGCCGCGCATCTCGATGGTAAGTTCGTCTCTCAACAGAAAAGGCAGGAGTTGGCGTTTCGAGAGACCTGAAAAATTCGGAACCGTATTTCCCAAGACAGGTATGTTTTCAGACGGAAGCGGAATCGTGCCTGAATGATTCACTTGAGGATTCCTGCCTCGGGGAATACCGAGATAATCTACCAGACTTTCCGCAGCTTGCCGTATGGAAGGCGCTGCAATACGTCCGCCAAGATAAGATTCTCCCTGGGGCTTGATAATGACCACATACAAAACCAGGGAAGGGTCTTCCGCCGGAAGCAGAGCCATACAGCTTGCGATAAAGTCTGAATTGGAATAAGCGCCGGTTGCGGGATCGGTAATCTGAGCCGTACCGGTTTTGACCGCTAAAGATAAATCAGAGACATTCGCCCGCCAGCCTGTACCGATATTGGAAGTAACCGCTTCCATGTAGGTCCGCATCGCTTTGGCGGTCTCAGCCCGGATTACCCGTCGGGACACAGGCGGACTATAGGGCTGTTCAGTTTTGCCGTCACTGGAACGAATTCGGGATACGATCCGAGGAGGCACTAAGATTCCATCATATGCGATTATCGTGGCGGCTAGCAGCATCTGCATCGAGGAAACCGATATTTACAGCACCATAGCGATAG
>JAITHD010000022.1 GCA_031280155.1 Treponema sp.
TTTTTTTATCCTATATTTTCAAACTAATTCAGGGCGGTATTATGCATAACTACTAAATGCCGTTCTTCCTCCAGAAAGGGCGGCTTCACCGGAACCGCTTCCCACGTTCCCAGAAGATGTTCTATATTTCCCATTTCAGCTTCTATCGTATCTCTGCGTCCCTTGTATGCGGCAAGAACGCCCTCTGGTTCAAGCAGTCGAAACAGGGCTTTGAGCAAAGCCGGCTCAAGGGGTTTGAACGCCCGAAACGTAATGAGCCTGAACCGCCCCGGAGAAGCCCGCTCCATTTCAACTGTTTCTACCGCCGCATTAGGGAGCCGCAAAACCGCCAAAGTATTACTGAGAAATCGGGACCGCCGTTCCATGCGTTCAATGAGCACAAACGAATAATCTACAAGACATATTGCCAATGGAATTCCCGGCAACCCCGCGCCGGAACCTACATCCCCGATAAGCCCAGAAGAATGTTGTTTCAGTAAAGTCCAGAGGATCCCCAAGGGACTGAGGGAATCAAGAATATGCTTTACCACCAATTCCCGCCGGTTTTTTGCCCCAACCAAGCCGTAGGCAGGATTAAACCGTTCAATCTCTTCTATATAATTATTCAGGAGGGACAATATCCTTGGGGTATTGCGGTCTAAACAGGCGGCAATAGCCGGATCAGATTTTCGTAAACATCCGATGCCTTGTTCCAGAATAGGATCAGACATAGAATCCCTCCTGATAGGCTCTTAGCCTGCCAGCAAACGATTAAGACGCTTCACAAAATCCGCAGGGTCTTTAATTTTAATCCCTTCCAGCAGAAGCGCCTGATCCAGCAAAACCCCTGCAATATCAGCGACACGCTGCTCGTTTTCAGCAGTTTTGAGGCTCATCACAATAGGATGTTCTCCGTTGATCTCCAAAATGGGCTTAATATCAGTGCTTTCTGCCTGCCCCATAGCTTTGAGCATCTGAGCCATCTGAATACTCGGATCATTCTCGTCAGCTACAATACAAGACGGAGAATCATGCAGCCGCCGAGACAGTTTTACCTTTTTAACCCTATCTCCAAGGGCATTCTTTATCTTATCAATAACTGGTTTGATCTCTTTCTCGGCGGTTTTGTCCTGCTTTTCTCCAAGTTCCTCGTCAGCATCCGCGCGGTTCGCCGCCTTGAGTTCCCAATCCTGATACTTGAGAATCGAAGGCATGATGAAATCGTCAATCTCATCGTCCATAATAAGAACCTCGATGCCCTTAGCGGTATAGGCTTCCAGTAAAGGCGAGGCTTTCAGGGTTTTTTCGTCGCCGCCGGTAATATAGTAGATATGTTTCTGATCCGATTTCATCCGAGACGCATATTCCGCAAGACTCGTCCAGCCCTCAAGGGTGGTACTTTTATACCTGACCAATTCCTGAATCTGATCCCGATTGACAAAATCATGATACATCCCTTCTTTTAAAGGACGGTTAAATTGGGAAATAAAGGTCTCCCATTTTTCCTTGTTGTTTTCCGAAAGAGTCTTAAACTCGGCAAGGAGCTTTTTCACGGAAGCGTTTCGGATATTGACCAGTATTTTATTCTGCTGCAATATCTCACGGCTCACATTCAAAGGCAAGTCTTCAGAATCAATCACGCCTCGGACAAAACGCAACCATACAGGCATCAGCTCTTTGTCGTCGTCAGTAATAAAGACCCGCTTGACATAAAGCTTTATGCCGGGCTTGTAATCCACATGATACAGGTCAAAAGGCGCTTTCTGAGGAATATAAAAAAGCGTCGTATATTCTAAGGTTCCCTCAGCCTTAGTATGTATATAAAACAGAGGACCCTCAGTATCATGCCCAAGCTGCTTGTAGAATTCAGTGTAGTCTTCTTCTTTAAGTTCTGATTTCGGACGGCGCCACAAGGCGGACCCTGAATTGATCTGCTCGGTTTTGGTCTTAGAACTTTTTTCCTTGCCTTTACCGTCATATTCCTTTTCGTCGTAGGTCAGATAAATCGGAAAAGCCACATGATTGGAATACCGTTTGACAATATCCTCAATAGACCAGCGGTTGGTATACTCGGTTCCCTCTTCCGACAGGTGAAGAATCACCGTTGTGCCTTGAAGGTCCCGCTCGGCGCTTTCAATATCATACTGATCTTTCCCGTCGCTGGACCACTTCCAAGCCCCGGCTTCTCCGGCTTTACGGCTTATCACCTCAATCCGATCCGCCACCATGAAGGCTGAGTAAAAACCTACGCCGAACTGTCCGATAAGATTGGAATCTTTCTTTGCATCCTCAGTGAGTTTTTCAAGAAACGCTTTGGTTCCTGAACGGGCGATAGTACCCAAAGATTCAACCAGATCGTTTTCATTCATGCCGATCCCGTTATCCGCAATGGTGATAGTCTTACCATCCTTGTCAAAAGAAAGATCAATCCGCGGATCAAAGCTGATGGATTTATACATATCATCCGCTACGGTAAGATATTTGAGTTTGTCTAACGCATCCGACGCATTGGATATAAGCTCCCTCAGAAAAATCTCCCGATTGGAATAGAGAGAATGGATAATCAGATGAAGAAGCTGGCTGACTTCGGTCTGAAACTGGCGCTGCGCCATAGTAAAGCTCCTTTATAGTATAAAATCATTCTGTTATTAACATACTACGACATACCGCTTAAGGGCAAGCAAATTGAGACAATATCAAGGGGATTGACGCATACAGCCGAGGGCGGACAATAAACATACGCCCTATCATGCTTTTCTTGACACTTCCCGTGCCTAAAGGCGGGAGATTCTTGGTTCAATGATACCTGCCAGGGGTATAGCGTGGTTTTCACAAAAACTCCCTTTAGGGAGCTTTTACGGCGGTTCCCATCACAAGCCGTCAACTAAAAAATCCTTACGGATTTTTTGCGCCTTATATCCCCACGCCTAAAGGCAGGGGCTTTACGGCGCTTTTGGTAAAAACCGTCCCAATTCGACCGGCGTTTTCTATTCAGCCGAATCGGGAATATCTGATTCTCTTCTATAACCAAAACATCCCATGAAATATTACCGCCTATTCCGCTCATAGCTACAGGTATCGCTTAGGCGCTCGATCCTGCATGATAGCGTATAGCTCAATATAGCTCTTGGCTGGGCTGGCGGCGATTTTACCCAGCAGGACTTCTTCAACTTGAAAGAGACCTACTTCGGTAGACATGGCTACTTCAATACGGATAGGATGTTCAGTTCCTTTAATAAGACGGACCTCTTCAATGGAATTAGCCGAGTATTTATGAATATCCCCTACTTTGGGAGCGTCTGCGATAGCCATAGGAATTCGGGCCCGCCCTTTGGTCATGTCGCAGCCGTCAGCGATAAGGAGAATTCCGGCTTCAAGAGAATGAATAACCCGATTTCCCATGTGTCCGCTGATACCCTCTAAAACCAGAGACCGAATTGTAACCCGTTTCTGGATATCTTCGGGGTAGACCTGCTTAAGGATAGCGTCAATAATCGGATACGCTATATAAGCGCTATGGAGTTCGTGATCTTGACGCCCTACAGACATACCGATATCGTGAAGAAAAGCCGCCATGATGACCGCTACCAGACTATCCTCGAAAATACCGCACTCTTCTTTTTCCAGGCTTGTTTTGATGCCTGCCTGCTGGATCAAACTCATCATAATCACGCCGTTCAGGGCAACCGTCCGCATGTGTACCGGACCATGATCATTAAAGCGCAGCCGCATGATAGAAACCGTATTGGCGTATTCTTGAATAGCCTGAACTTCTTCATTTTCAATAATAAGTTTCGCCGCTTTTACCGCCCTGCCTGAAAGCCGTAATTCAGTGAGGACGTCAATTATTCTTGTATCAAGAATATTTTCTTTTTGAGATCTCATAGTATTACCTGCCTTAATGTAACATCACTGTGCCGCCGGTAACCGGCAGGGCTTGACCAGTTTCATATTCCTGTTCAATAATGTAGTAAAGCGCCCGCATTACATCCATTCCAGTACACCCGCGCTTCATGGGAATTCTAGGTTCAAAAGAAAACGCCCCTGGACATACAGCATTTACTTTAATATTATATTCTATCAGTTCCAGAGCGAAACTCGCAATCAGTCCTAGAGCGCCGAATTTTCCTCCTGAATCAGCGCTGTTTTTTGCTTCTCCCTGTAGCCCAAGCCTAGAATTTATCTGGATTATATCAGTTTTCCAATTAGGCGCAGTCCGATGCTGCCCTCGAAGCAATAAACCCGCATATTTTGTCATAAGAAAAAAGCCAGTATAATTGATGTTGGTAATCAACTTAAAATCATCAAGTTCCTGTTCCAGCATACTTCCAGACCTGATTGTTTCAGCGCCGCAGATGCAGAGGTCAAGTCCGCCGGTAGTTTCCGCCACTGCCTGAAACATAGCTTCCACTGATCCTTCGTCGGACATAGATACCTGCAAAGGGATAGCGGCAGTCCGCTTTTCACCGGCGTTGATAAGCGCCGCACGGCGCTCGGCTTCTTCTTGGCATATATCCGCAACATACACCAACCCGCCGGAAGCCGCAAGACTGTGGGCTATCTCCGCTCCTAACCCTTCAGCGCCTCCAGTTACTAAGGCGACTTTGTTTCTTACCACCTCGGTTCGGCTGGCGGCGTTCATGTTAGGAGGATTGGGCTGATTTATGAGAGGTAATGGTTGTTCCAGAAAAGACGCATTCCGTTCCTGCATCCGCTTTCTTGCGGCATCAATATCCCGATCAATCCAATAAAAGCCATTGACCGTATCTTGAGTTTTGACCACCACACAAGAAGGCTCTTTCATGACCGTTTTAGTCTGAACCATAGCCTCTACGCCGGCGGGAGCGATTTCAAATTCCCATGCCGTATGAGCTTCTCTGAATATCTTTGCCGCCGCGTCTTCATCAAAGGTCTGATTTTCGGTTATCGCCGCCCCGATATCGATGACCAGAGACTCCGGCGGGATTGTTCCCGCGCCAGAACCATGAATAACAACCCAGGGCTGTCCAGAAGTATTGATACAAAGTCCCCGGATAATAGGGGCAATAGTTGTAAGATAAATCGGTTTCATATAAAATAAAAACACAGCTCAGACCTCCCAATGTAGAACATTGGGGTACAGCGCCGTTCAGGTCTCAACCGACCTCCTTGTAGTCAGCTACCCCCGCCTAAAGGCGGGGGCTTGGGGCTTGGGTCGGCTGTCCGGCTTGCTCCCCAAAATTTCTACTTCCTTCCCGCTTTTCTTTTTTCTTTTTTCTAAGCAGGTATTTCTACGGCGGTTTCACCCTTGCTGCCAAGAGCCGGAGCCTCCATATCCATAGACGTTACGTTCCCGCGCCGCGTGGGTAGGTCTATTTGACTTTTTTAGTATACAACAAGATAGACAGGAGGTCAAGCATGGTGGTACAAAACCTTTTTCGGTGCGCCTTATATCCCCATGCCTAAAGCCAGGGGTTTTACGGCAGCCGGATAAAGCCTGTTTGTCCAGACTGCCAAGGGGCTTGCGATGTTCCGCCGCCTTTTTCTTTACCCGGCATTGCCGACAAAAAAGGCTTCTCCCCTTCTTATCAACTCTATAAGTATAGCATAGTTTGGGGAATTAATAAAGCAAAAATGAATAAATTTCATAGAAATAAGAAATTTACTTTTTAACGGTTCGGACTATTAGTTTTATAAGTTCATTGAATAACGTATATGGCTGCGTATACATGAGGGTCATATTTTTACATTTGTTTTATTCATACTAACGTGTTTTAACCTTTCTGGCATCTTCCCTATCCTGTAATAAAATGCGACGGAGAAGACTTGAACTTCCATACCTCGCGGCACCAGCACCTCAAGCTGGCGTGTCTACCAGTTCCACCACCGTCGCATTTATAATTTATTAATTAAAGATAATAATTTATCGGTTATGTGTCAATAAGTTTAAATTAAAATTTATCTTAATATTTTTTTGTATCAAGAATCTGATAAAATCCCCTGTTTTTGCCGATAAAGGGGTATGAAATATCATAATTTTAATCTGATGCAATTTTTCTTCGGAATCGGTATATTGTTTTTAGCCCTGTCAGGGTGTGCGAATAATCCTCGTTCTTCACCTGCTGATCCGGCGGAAAAACCAAACCGATCCGCAGGTTCGTCCGCAGCAACAGCAGAGCAGGAGAATGAAGATGATGTCTGGGCTATCCTTGAAAGAGGAGAAAGCGGTAAGGCCCGGGAATTTTTTCTGGGAAAAGTAGACGTTCATGCTACGGACAAACAGGGAAGAACCCCGCTTCACATGGCCGCTGAAATCCAAGACCCGGAATTGGCGAAATTCTTCATATTTATGGGCGCTGAGATTGATCCAGTGGATAACAATGGAAGAACTCCTCTGGGGATCAGCGCCGCAAAGAAGGACCCGGCTACCGCAAAGGTCATTGTAGCAGGCGGCGCTGATGTTCATCATGCTATGCCCGGCGGAACCAGCCCCGCTCGTACAGCAGTAGGTACGGCAGGAGATTTACTGTCCGCTATGATAAGTCCAGATACCCTGAAAGCTACTGATTCGTCAGGACGTAATATGCTTGATCTTGCTTTTGCATACCCTGAGTCAAAAGTCCACATGGAATCCGCGGAAATGCTGGTTTTAGCCGGAGGGGTTTCAAAAAGCCCTATATTTACCTATTTCGCGCCGGCAGCCCGGACCGCAAACTATAATCTTCGCGCCTCCGACGGGGTAACGCCTCTCCATTTTGCCGCCAGCAGAGGGTATACAGGACTTATCGAATTTTTAATTGAAAGAAAAGCCGAGGTCAATATAAAGAATGGAGCAGGAACTACCCCTCTCCATGAGGCCGCTCGTTCAGGGAACGTGAAGGCTATGAAACTCTTGGTTGACGCTAAAGCCGAAATTAACGCTCAGGACGCAAAGGGCAATACGGTTCTGCATATCGCCGTGCCTATGAATACCCACAAAGAAGCGCTTGCTCTGTTTCTCGCTCATGGGGCCAATCCGAATGTGCGGGATGAACATGGAGATTCACCGCTTCATATTGCGATTCGGCTGAACAGGGATTTGACTATTGCCCGAACTATCCTCAATGGCGGAACCGAAGGGAAAGCAGATGTTTCTATTCGTAATACCGAGGGGAAAACTCCCCTCCACTTAGCGGTTGAGTTGGGAACCAGTGAAAGCCGAATCAACTATATTCCTCTTTTGTTGGAATACAAATCAGATATTTTTTCAGTAGATAATGATAGGATAACTCCTTATGAAAAGGCTTTAACCGAGCGCCCCGCTCTCTTGTCATCCCTCATTACGTCTGAAACAGTGCTTCAAAATGACAGCAGCGGCAATACGCTCCTCCATATCACCATAGAGAAGCATGGGGATATCAAAGTTGTAGAGATGATTTTAGATCGGAAAGCTATGGTTAACGCCCGCAATAAAGAGGGCGATACCAGTCTCCATCTGGCGGTCCGTCAAAATGAACAGGCAATCGGAAGCCTCTTGCTTTCTCGGGGAGCCGATATTTTTGCGCCTAATTCAAAGGGTGAAAGCCCGCTCTATCTGGCTTTTTATTCTTCTGGGAATGTGCGGGAGTGGCTCCTCACAAACAATACGCTCAAAGCCCGGGACGGGCTGGGGAATACTATACTCCACTATGCGGCGCAATGGAAGATGGATCAGCATATTCCTCTCATTATAGATAAGGGCGCCAATGTGGAAGCTGCTAATGCAACTGGAGAAACCCCGATATTTGCCGCAGTTAAGGTTAATTCATCCTCTACTATCCGTATTTTAAAGTCTCAGGGAGCGATGATTACCGCACGGGATATCCTCGGCAATTCGTGTCTCCATGCGGCGGTACGCTGGGACGCTCCAAAAGCTGCGGAAGAACTTCTTGCACTAGGAATAGATGTTAATGCTCATGCGTTAAACGGAAAAACTCCTCTGCATGACGCGGTGCGTCTAGGAAAAACTGAGATTGAAGCCATTCTCATCAACCGGAAGGCGGATCTGGAAGTCCGGGACGCTGAGGGAAACACGCCTATTATGGAAGCGGTTATTGCCGGTGTTCCGGCAACCATCGAGCGGCTGGTAACTAAAGGCGCGGATCCGCTTACCCGGAATTCCCGGGGCGATACAGCGCTTCATATTGCGGTGAATACTCAGCGGGAAAACGTGGTGAAACTGTTTTTAGGCTGGGGCGCGTCGATTCATGCAAAAAATTCTCTAGGCATGACTCCTTTCAGAGTAGCTTTACAAACTTCTCCTGCTATAGTCGCAACGCTTCTCACTAAAGACCGAGTCGCGGTTCCGGACGACGACGGGTTTGCGCCGCTCCACATTGCGATACAGTCTGGCGCATCTTTTGATATTGTTAAAGTCATTGTTGAACAAGGAGGCAGGGTGAACGCGGTTGACGCTGAGGGACGTACTCCGCTTCGAGTTGCAGTAGATAACAGCGCATGGAATATATCCCAATTCCTTATTGAAAAAGGAGCAAACGTATTCTCTAGTGCGGCGGACAGTAAAACTCCCGCAGGGATTGCTCTTGCCAAAGGAAATGACGCGGTCAAAGCATTTTTCACCAGCGCCGTAATCAACGCTCAAGACCCGTCAGGCAATACGATTCTGCACTATGCGGCGCAGAACAGCAATTCAAATATGGTATCCCTTCTTATTGAGCTTGGGGCTAATAAAAATATTAAAAATATTGCCGGTGAAAATCCAGCAGATATAGCGGAACGGTGGAAACGACGGGATGTAGTGACGGTATTACAATAAGGCAGTATTACGGGAAGATATGGATACCCTCCGCTACAGGATAGTTCGAGCCATTCTGTAGCGGAGGGTTGTTTATTTAAAGACTAAAGGCTGCGAGAAAGAAAAATTACACTAACCTTTACCATAATTTTCTACCAAAATTCAGCGTTGTTTCCATGGCAGCGCCTCACAGTCGTCGGTATAATAAAATATAGGACTTTAGGATGACTATTACTGAATATGATGTGAAAACCATATTAACCAAGACCCGGATCCCTGCGGGGGATTATGTCATTAACCCTTACATCGGATGTCCCCACAAATGCATCTATTGTTACGCTGATTTTATGCGGAGGTTTACGCAGCATAAGGAGAAATGGGGAGATTTTTTAGAGGTAAAGCGCTATAATCAGCGATTTAATATACCTGCGCTGAGGCATAAAAAAATAGTATTCAGCTCGGTTACAGACGCTTATAATCCTTATGAACGCACCTTTTGTGTTACGAGAGGGTTATTGCGGCAGTTTATGCATACTGAAGTCAAGATAGAAATCTTGACCAAATCCGATTTGGTGCTGCGGGATCGGGATATTTTTAAATACATACCCAATATCAGGATAGGTATATCTCTGAATACCTTAGATGATAGTATACGGAAAGCCCTGGAACCTCATGCGCCAAGTGTAAACAGAAGATTAAACGCGATAAAACTGCTTCATGATGAAGGATTAGACACATATATCTTTCTATCCCCTATATTTCCGGGGATAACTGATTTCAAAGAAATTCTGCGTACCTGTAAAACCTATACAAACCAATTCTATTTTGAGAATTTAAATCTGCGAGGCGCTTTTCGTCCTATAGTATTACAATATATTCGGGATAATCATAAAGCATTAGTATCGTTATATGATGAAATCTATAAATATAATACTATCGAGTATTGGCAAATCATGGAAAAAGAGATCGGCGTTTTTTGCCGGGAACAGAACATACAATGGGGTTCTTATTTTTATCATGAGAAAATAAGAAAATAAAGATAAAAAAAGAATTACTATAAACCCAGCGGGAATCTCTAGTTTAAAATAATATGTTATTATTAAGGGATTGCCTATACCTATTATTCTAAATTTTTGTTATAATTTTAATATGATAAAATTTATTGATCATAAAAAGATGGGGCGAGGCATACACGGCTGGTTGGACAGTCATTTTCATTTTTCCTTTGCCGAATACTGTAATCCCCAAAACACCAATTTTGGGATCCTCCGGGTTATGAATGATGATATAGTTCAAAGCGGTACAGGCTTTGATACCCACCCTCATGAAAACATGGAAATCATTTCGTATGTGGTAAACGGCGAACTGACTCATCGGGACAGTATGGGAAACGCCCGTACCCTTACTCGCGGGCAGGTTCAGTACATGAGCGCCGGAACCGGCGTTACTCACAGTGAATACAATCTTGGAAAGGAGCCGCTGCGGTTTTTTCAGATTTGGATTTTTCCAGATAAAAAAGGATACACTCCTAATTATGGGGATCTTCAGTTTAACCTTGAAGATCGGAATGACCGATGGCTTCCTATAGCCGCGTTCACGGAAAACAAAAACAGCAAAACCCCGATCAAAATCCATGCGGATATTACCATCTACGCTTCGATCATCAGCACCGGAAAGTCCTTGGAATTCGAGGTCTCCAAAGAACGCCAAGCATATCTGGCGCTTATTGAAGGAGAGGCGCGTCTACAGGGTAAAGACGGGGCTTCTATAAACCTTTCCATGCGGGACGCCGCAGAGATTATCGGTGAAAGTTTCAGTGTTACCCCAGCGTCAGGGCATACTCCGGCTCATGTACTGGTCGTTGAGATGGCTCAATCCTGAGAAAAAGACCTAACCCAAAGCCGGAATGTCGTTAATCCCAGAGAATCCAACCCAAAGGCTTTGTATTTTCTGGGAGTCAAAAATGAGGAAGAGATTCATTGGGTCTCCTATTCACTAATTCCTATCCATTGTATATTATTATAGCTATGCAAACTGAAAGAGCTTATTATCATGTACCAGTCAGCCCAACAGGTACTGCGGAAATTCGGGAAATCCGGCTGATTAAGGATACTGCCGCGGTTATACTGGATAAAACGATCTTTTACCCTGAAGGCGGAGGTCAAAGCAGCGATCGCGGGACGATTAATGGAGCGGCTTTGGTGGACGTCCAAGAGAAAGACGGGGAAATTCTGCATATTCTGTCTGCTGCGGCAGGGGATAGGCTGAGACTGGGTACGGCGGAACTGGCGCTGGATGTTTTGCGGCGTCGGGATTTGACGATTCATCATACTGGACAGCATCTGTTATCCGGAATCATCCTCAGTCTTACGGGAAAGTCCACGGTTTCTATGCATATTGGGGAAGCAATCTGTACTATTGATGTGGATACCCCGTCTTTTTCCCAAGACGCCTTGATTGCGGTTGAGGAAGCCACAGCTGACGCTATTGAAGAGAATCAGCCGGTTATTATACATCTCTGTCCCCCGGAAAAGACTGAGGATTTTCCCTTGAGAAAGGTTCCGCCTCAAGGAGAAGCAGTGATTCGAGTAGTAGAAATCCAAGGCAGGGATTTTTCGCCTTGCTGCGGAACCCATCTGCAATCTACCGGACAAATCGGGATGCTTCGTATTCTGGGAGCGGAAAAGTACAAAGCTATGACACGGGTGTATTTTATTGCGGGCCGCCGGGTACTGAGAGACAGCCGTCTCTTACGGCAAAATGGAGAGCTTATTTCCCAAGCCCTCAAGGTTCCGATTGGGGAAATTGGTAAAGGAACCCTTGCACTGCTGGAAAAGACCGGCGTTCTTGGACGAAGCCTCAAGGCTAGGGAAGAAGAAACCGCCCAACATAAAGCCCAAGCCCTGTTTCATGAAGGGCAAGCCCCTGCTTGGGATGGAGCTTTGCTGGTTAGGTCTATTCCAGAGGCTGCTATTGACGAAGCGATCCGTATAGGACGGGCGGCTCAGAAAATGACCAGAGCGGTTATTCTGCTCTCAGCCCCTCGGGACAGTAAATTCGCCGCATTCTGTTCGGAAAAAGACGTTGATCTGCGGAGCCTCATCAAAGAACCTCTGGAAGCCTGCGGCGGCAGAGGCGGCGGGAGTTCTTCCTTTTTTCAAGGAGTATTTCCCTCACAAGAAGCGTTAAGGGCTTTTATGGATGCTTTTTCCAAAATAACCGGCTTAAAAGGAATACGCTAGAAGGAGATGCTATGGGTTTATCAAAAAAGAACGTTCCCTATAAAACAATATATAAAGCGCCGCTGACTAAAGAAGTGAAGGTAAAGATTCTGAAAATTGTTTTGTTTTGGATAGTTTTTGCGGTGTTTGTGACGTTTCTTTTCATCATTAATTGGCCAAAAATCCGTACCACAATGCAGAACGCACTGTGGCCCGCCTGGTTCAAGTCCCGGACCCCTCAGACTCAAATACTGATTTCACCTTTGCCGGATCCGCTTCAGACTGAATCTTTCTATACGGATCAGGATTTTGATAATTCACTGTCAGCTTTGGATGCTGCCAGGACTTCTGAGACAGACCCCCCAGGAACGGCAGCGCTCCAATATCCTGAATCTCAGCCGCTTTCACCATCCCCTTCTCAGCAGGAAGCTGCGGTAAACCCTCTAAGCCGGAATTTGCCTGAATCTCCTACGGCGTTTACGGCTGTTCCTGAACCTTTGATGGTTTCACCAGATGACTTCAGTCAGCAAGAGGCGGCGGCTTTGCAGACAATTTCCCAACCCGTCCCGCCTAGTACGCCTCGAGACAGATCGCTTTATTTTATCCAGATTGATCGTAACGGCGCTATTCTGCGTTCAAAAGTACCCAGAACCATAGGCTCTTCTAATACGCCCCTCCTTGATGTGTTGCAGTCTCTCTTGCAAGGTCCCACAAAAGACGAGCAGGGGCAGGGGCTTATGTCGCTCATACCCGAAGGGACTCAAATCATATCGGCTCGGGTCTTGAAAGATACCGCTTATATTGATATCAGTGAAGATTTCCAATACAATATTTACGGCGTTGAAGGCTATGCGGGACAACTATCCCAGCTTATCTGGACCGCTACGGAATTTGCTAATGTTAAAGACGTTCAGATCCTTATCGAGGGACGAAGAGTTGATTATCTCGGTGAGGGAATATGGATAGGCAGCCCTATAAGCAGAGAGTCGTTTTAGGGAGCAGGGAATGCGGAAAGTCTATTGTTTTTTCTCGTTTTCTTTTTGGCTGCCTGTACTGCTTGGGTGGTTTTTCCCATTTTTTTTGGGTTCTTGTACAAATAAGCTCTTAGGTTGGGGGATTCTCTTGTGGGCTGCCGAAGACCCTGCGGTGCCTTCAGGTACGGTGTTGCCAGTATATATCAGATCGAATATTAACCAGCATTGGGTAGCGGGAATTCCCGAAGAATATCAGCTTCAGCCCAATGGGTCGGAACCGCTCATTGATAAATTCGAGATTCCGCTGGCTAAACTTGAATTAGTAGGCAGTAAAAAGGCCGCTCAAAAACGGGCAGAAACTTTTGCGGACCTTGCCTTGACCTATGGAGAAACCTTGCAGGACGGGCTTCCTATCCGGGCAGAACCGGACAACTCAGCCCGGCGAACCTACCGGCTCAGAATGGGAGAAGTTGTTAAGATTTTGGAAGAAGCCCAAGGCGCTCCGCCGATAAGCGCGAGCGGCGAAGCCCTTGCAGGAGTATGGTATAAGGTACTCACCGAAAACGGCAGCGCCGGCTACTGTTTTTCCTATAGACTCAGACTTTTTGAACATAAGGGAGGAACCTTGGCTATTGCCCCTATCGAAGAAGAACAAGACGATCCAGAGCTTGATCAAGTATTAACAAAAACATGGTCTCCTGAATCCTATGGAATCATGGTGAATACCAACAAATTAGACTTAGAGGAATTGTCCCAGCATTGGCGTTTTTCTCCGGGTCAGGATACAGGAATCGCTCATATTTATGTACCTGCCATAAACTTGACTTTCGGGTATACCAGTATTGTTTCCGAGGGGAATCGGACATGGCGTTTTGAAGGAGCGCCCCTGCAAATGCGTCTTCGTTCAGATGCGACGCTGGAAGTGCAGTTTACCGAAAACGGCGGGGCTTTGCGGACCTTGCTGTTTGTAGCCCTATCGTCTGACGTGGAGGACCTGATTATTCAAGAAACCGCCCGGCAAGAAGCGCTTTTTAAGAAGGTCTATGACCTAGGTCCAATGTTCAACAGCAACAGTTACGGGTCCCTTTTGTTTACTCCAGACGGGCGTTTTTCCTGGACCGGCTATGATTTTTTGGTGCCTCTCGTGATTCCTGAAACCGGAATGGGGAACGGCGCCGTAAGCATGGGGCTGTTTCTATCTTCTGAGCTTGCGAGCCGGTATGACGGGGCTTTTTCTTTTCGTTTAGAAGGCTTGATCAGACCTATTCATTTTTTATATACCCTAGATAATCAGGGGCTTCGTATTGAATATATCCCTCCTGGGAACTTAGACGGACCAATCGTTACTCGGCAGGCATCCTCGCCGCTGGTGATCTATTTTTACAAGGCTGAACGTTCAGTAGATATATATACGAATACGGAAGAAGATACGGAGATGGAATTGTGAGTTATGGCGTTTGTACAATTTTCTAAGGTTTCCCTTGCTGCGTTTGGGGATCGGGATATATTGAAAAATGTGAGTCTCTCTTTGTTCTCAGGTTCCCGGGCTGCTTTGTCCGGGGCTAATGGGTCGGGGAAATCTACGCTCCTGCGGGTTATTGCGGGAAAACTTCCGCCGGATTCTGGAGACAGAGCAGTTCAGAAGGACAGCCGGGTTTCTTATTTGCCCCAATCCGGGATTGTTCACCGCGGACGAACTCTGCGGGAAGAAGCGGAAACCGCATTCGATGGGATTCGGCGTATACTTTCAAAGATGGAAGCCCTGGGATATGCCTTGGAGGGGGTTCAGAAAAACACCCCGGGTACCGATCTGCTTTTGGAAGAATATCATCAGCTTCATGAAAAGGTTGAAAATTCAGGGTATTATACCAGAGACCCTCAGATTACCATGACGCTTACTGGTCTTGGGTTTCTGGTTTCTGATATGGATAGACCAGTAGAGGAATTTTCCGGCGGCTGGCAGATGCGGATCGCTTTAGCCAAGGTTCTGCTGGAAACTCCAGACATTCTGCTTCTGGACGAACCCACGAATTATCTTGATATTGAAGCCCGGTCTTGGCTTGAGTCGCGGCTCCGCTCTTTTACCGGCGGTTATCTGCTGGTTTCTCATGATCGTTATTTTCTGGATGTTACCGTAACCGAAGTATATGAACTCTTTCAAGGAAATCTGAAACGTTATGCGGGAAATTATACCATGTATGAGCAGGTACGGCAGCAGGAGCTGGAAAGCCTGATGAAATCCTACGCCGCCCAGCAAGAAGAAATTGCTAAGACTGAAGAACTAATCCGGCGTTTTCGATACAAGGCAAGCAAAGCGGCTATGGTTCAAGAACGGATCAAGAAACTTGAAAAAATGGAACTCATTACAATTCCTGAATCATTGAAGAAAATTAGTATAACTTTTCCGGAGCCTCCTCAGGCCGGACAGATTGCGCTGACCTTGAAAGGGATAGGGAAAAGCTATGGATCCCGGCGGGTTCTTGCGGACTTGGACTTGACTCTGGAAACTGGGGAACGGCTGGTAGCGGCAGGACCCAATGGGGCGGGAAAGACCACGCTGCTTAGGATTCTTGCGGGCAGCGACGGGGATTTTGACGGAACCTTACAGTACGGCGCAGGTATTCTGCCGGGGTATTTTTCCCAAGACGCGGCGGAATCCATAACCGGTTCTGAACAGGTAGTAGAATTTTTGGAAGCTCAGGCTCCAACAGAACTGATTCCCAAGGTGCGGGATATGCTTGGGAGCTTCTTGTTTCGCGGCGACGATGTGTATAAGCCTTTATCGGTGCTTTCCGGAGGCGAAAAAAGCCGGCTTGCACTGCTCAAGATGCTTCTGAACCCTATTAACCTGCTGATCCTAGATGAACCGACTAATCACTTAGACCTTTACTCAAAAGACATTCTCTTGGATGCGCTGAAAGCCTACAAGGGTACGATAATCTTTGTTTCTCATGATCGGGCTTTCATGGAAGCCCTGTCTACCAAAACGCTTGAGCTTTCTCGCCGGGGGCATAGGCTTTTCTATGGAAACTACGCTTACTATAGAGAAAGAATTGAGAATGAACAAAAACAGGAAGCCTTAACGCCTCTTGAGGCGGCTCAATTCAAGAATAAGTCTGCCCAATCCGATGCGGCTCGGCAGCGGGAGGCGGACAAGCAGCGGCAGACCTTGATCAGGCGTCTCGAACGGCAGGAAGCAGAGATACTCCAAGCCTTAGAAAAACTTGAGGCTGAAAAAATCAGGCTTGAAACAGAACTGGGAACCCCAGAAATATACAGCAGCAGAGAAAAGGCGCGTACGGTAAAAGCCCGGCTTGATGATATTATCATACAGATTGAGACAAAAACAGCGGAATGGGAAGCAAAAGCTGAAGAATTATTGCGTTTATTCTCATAGACTCTTGAAAAAATCTATTAGCGGTATATAGTTATAACTATTAGATTTTATTATGAAATGGTACGATACTTTTTTGTTATTACCGGTAATCTTCTTTTCAGGGCGGACTTCGCCTAGAACGCCGCCACGCCGCCACGCCGCCACGCCGCCACGCCGATTATATGGACGGCTTCCGCTTTGTCAAGTATCTAACACCCTAAATTCGCTCTTTTTTATCTTTTTTCTCAAGCCAGATGTTTTTATACTCATATCCGGTTTATCTATACTCGTAAATGTCTCAGATATGCTTATATCCGGCTCATCTATAACCGTAGATGTCTCAGATATACCTATATCCGGCGCGTCTATACCTGTAAATGTCTCAGATATGCTTATATCCTGCGCGTCTATACCTGTAAATACCTCAGATATGCTTATATCCTGCGCGTCTATAACCGTAA
>JAITHD010000066.1 GCA_031280155.1 Treponema sp.
GTTTTTCCAAAATGTGTATACCGCCGCAGACGGAGCCGGTGAAATAGCGTTTAATGTGAAAGCCCCAGGGGAAATTCTCGCAGTCGAACTGGGTCCAGGGAAAAGCATTGCAGCCCAAAACGGCGCGTATGTTGCGTCTGAATTAGATGTAAATATTGAAATCGCGGTGCAAAAAGTTGGGGTTTCCCTGTTCGGCGGAGAGGGATTTTTTTTGCAGAAGTTTTCAGGAACAGGGGTAGTTTTTTTAGAAATAGACGGCAGCCTTGTGGAGTACGATCTGAAGTACGGCGAAAAACTCACGATGGATACTGGAGCGTTTGCCGCTGCGGAAAGTTCAGTTGAAATTAATGTTGAAACCGTAAAAGGCATTGGAAACATTATCGCCGGCGGTGAAGGCATGTTCCTCACAACCGCAACCGGACCCGGAAAAGTCTGGCTCCAAACAATGCCTTTGCTGACTTTTAGTCAAAGCATTGCAAGTTTATTGAAAAATCAGCCGGTTTGAAGAAATATCCGCCTTGCTTACAGGGCGTATTACTTAAATAACTAAGTATCTCCTCTGGGAGGTCTTGTATTGAACCAAGCGAAGCCGTTTAATATATCAGCCAAAAAACGCAGTATTGCGCTGCGTTTTCATAAGAGCAATTTTTTGATTCTTTTTTCTGCGCTGGCAGTGGTTATGATTGTAGTCTGGATTCTTGTTGCGAGCATAACCGAAGACATGTCGAAAAAATACGCTCGATTTTATTCTCTTGAAACAGTCAAGCAGCTTGATCTGTACCTGAGTAAAGAGGTAGAGCTGGTAAAAAAAATCGCTTGTTCAAAAGAACTAAGCCAATGGTTTGCGGATGAATCCAATAGGGAAAAGAAAGCAGCGGCTTACAATAAGATCCTGGGCTATGCGGATATAATGTACGGCAATGAATTTTTTTTCGGTATAGAAGCTAGTTTAGATTTATACAATGTCAACAGAGAAACTTCTTTTGAAAATTTTATGCCTTTTGTGGAACCGATTAATCCCCAAGCGTCTCATGATCAGTGGTATTTTACCTGTACCGCCAACGCCTATGACTATGTTTTAAATGTTGATATCAATCAATATTTGCGGAAAAAACGGCTTTGGATAAATTATAAGGTGGTTGATGAAAAAGGGCTTGTCCTTGGGACGGTTTGTTCAGGGCTTTATTTTAATCAGGTTATGGAAACCCTCTTTGACAACTATGATCACGCCAATGTTTGGAGCATGGTAATAGACAAAAACGGAATTATCCAGATGGATAGTATGCTTATCCCCCAAGAGGGACAGTCTTTTGATCCGGTGATCCTTGAAGCAGAGCGTGAAATTGATATACGTGATTTCCTCCCTTATAAAGAACTTAAACAGGAGCTTGATCCTTACCTTACAGGTATTGAAGATGATTTTGACGCTCCCCGAAAAACTCAGGTGACTAAAGTTACATTGGATCCTTACCGCTATATGGTTATTACGCCGATTAAACATTCTGATTGGTCTCTTATAACTTTTTATAAATCTGATTCATTGTTTAATACGATACTGCTGCTGCCGCTGATCCTTATCTTGGGGTCTATATTTATCATTTATACTATAATAAGCAGTATTGTTGTCCGCAGACTGCTCATTCTGCCTTTAGACCGTTTGACTCGAAGCCTTGTCACAAACGATCTTGACGGAAGTGAAATCTATGGGCTTGATCGGAACGATGAATTTGGGGAGCTTGCGAAAACAATTCGGGATATGACCCTGCATATCACGCAAGCCCGGGAAGAAGCCCTTGAAGCAAGCAGGGCAAAAAGCAATTTTTTATCGAATATGAGCCATGAGATTCGGACGCCCATAAATACTATTATTGGGATGACCACTATTGGTAAATCCGCCTCTATTATAGAAAGAAAAAATTACGCCTTAGAAAAGATAGAAAACGCGTCTGCCCATTTGCTGGGAGTTATTAATGACATTCTTGATATGTCTAAAATAGAAGCCGATAAATTTGAACTTTCTTTGGGGGAGTTTGATTTTGAACTGATGCTTCAAAAGACCCTAAACATTATCAATTTTCGGATTGAGGAAAAACATCAGCTTTTTTCTGTGAATATTGACAAACAGATACCTCAGTTTCTAGTCGGCGACCCTCAACGGCTGGCACAAGTAATCATGAATTTGCTTTCAAACGCGGTAAAATTCACCCCGGAGCATGGTTCAATACAGCTCAGGGCGGATTTGATTGGGGAAGAACAGGAGGTTTGTATCATACAGATTCAAATCGTCGATACCGGCATAGGCGTCACGAAAGAGCAGCAATCCCGCCTATTCAGATCTTTTGTGCAGGCTGAAAACAGTACTTCCCGTAAGTTCGGCGGCACTGGACTGGGGCTGGTGATTTGTAAGCGGATTGTGGAAATGATGAACGGTACTATCTGGCTTGAATCAGAACCTGGGAGAGGCTCTACCTTTGGGTTTACAATCCAAATCAAGCGGGGGTCCCGGAAAGAGTCCGCTGATTTAGTACGACCTGCTGCCGGTGCTGGTGAACCCGAACATGAAGGCTGTTTCAAAGGGTGTCATATCATGATAGTGGACGATGTGGCTATAAACCGAGAAATCCTGATTTCTCTGCTTGAATACACCCTGCTGGAGATGAGCGGCGCGTCAAACGGCGCGGAAGCAGTACAATTATATATGAAAGCCCCTGAACAGTACGATTTAATTTTTATGGACCTACAGATGCCTGAAATGGACGGGTTTGAGGCAACCCGCCGAATTCGAAGCATGGATACCCCAAAGGCAAAGACCGTACCGATTATCGCTATGACAGCCAATGTATTTCGGGAAGATATTGAGCAATGCCTGGAGGCGGATATGAACGATCATATCGGTAAACCGATTGACGTGCAGGAAATGATGCATATATTGAAAAAATACTTAAAGAAACAGCCAATACTAAAAAAGATAGGAGACCCATTATGATTACTCGAAATCCCTGCATAAGCAACATCAAAGCAGGGTATTTATTCCCGGAAATCGCCAAGCGGCGGCGGGAATTCGCGGCGGCTCACCCTGAGTCGAAGATTATCAGCCTTGGAGTGGGAAACACTACGGAACCGATTTTGCCGTATATTGATCGCGGACTTGTGGAAGGGTCCCGGAAACTCGGTACAGTCGAGGGATACAGCGGTTATAGCGACGAAGGACTGCTGACCCTTAGAGAGCGTATATCTGAGGTGTTTTACAAGAAGAATTTCGCAAGCGATGAGGTTTTCATCTCAGACGGGGCTAAATGCGATATAGGACGGCTCCAGTTGCTTTTCGGCGCCGGAGTAAAGGTAACTGTTCAAGACCCGTCCTATCCGGTATATGTAGACGGCTCCGTGCTTATCGGCGCGGCTGGTTCCTGGGAGGATACTGGATATCAGGGAATTACCTACCTTCCGTGTACTGCGGAAAACGGGTATTTTCCGGATCTGTCCCGGATTCCTGTACAGGGGCTTATCTATTTTTGTTCCCCCAATAATCCTACCGGCGCGGTAGCGAATCGGGAACAACTTACCGAATTAGTTAAGGCGGCGCTTAACAAAAAGGCTCTGATCATTTTTGACGCAGCTTATAGCGAATATATTCGAGATTCTCAACTGCCCAAGAGCATTTTTGAGATCAACGGCGCAAAAACCTGCGCCATAGAAGTTAATTCTTTCTCCAAACCCGCAGGCTTTACCGGAGTACGGCTGGGCTGGACCATAGTTCCCAAGGAACTCAAGTACGCAGGCGGAGAAAGCGTTAATGCGGATTGGTCCCGGGTTTGCGGAACGATCTTTAATGGAGCGTCAAACATTTCTCAAGCCGGCGGGCTTGCGGCGTTGGAACCAGAAGGGCTCAAGGAAATTCGGAAATTATCAGATTTTTACTTGGGAAATGCGAAATTGATCCGTTCTGCATTGCAGAACCTCGGAATCCCTTGTATAGGAGGGGATAATTCTCCCTATATTTGGGCCCATTTCCCCGGCAGAGACAGTTGGGACGTTTTTGAAGAGATTCTCCGTACCTGTCAGGTAGTGACTACTCCTGGTTCAGGTTTTGGACCCGCAGGGCAATCCTTCATACGGTTTTCGGCTTTTGGTCACCGGTCTGATGTGGAAGAAGCCTGCACACGGCTGGAAAAACTAAAAGCATAACCAATAATCCTCGCGAAGGCATTGGTCTTTGCGGGGTTATCGGTTATCGCGTTGATTAGGCGGCGAGTATCAAGACCGGTAATGAAAACGCTTGCAATTATGAGAAAGCTAATCCCGCTTCAGGTTCAGAGCCGCCGTAACTGCTGTCCAGATAGCCTCGGGGAATAGGGTCCGGGCGCTCAAAAGTAGAGGTCATCTGGTAGAACCTTTTAGTTTCGCTGCTTTGATACAGTCCAAGAAGCAGTTCAAGCCCATGAAAAGCCATTTCTTTGCTGGTCCGGGGTTTTCTTCCTTTGCGGAGGGACCAGGCCAATTCGGCGGGACCTATGCCCCGGCTGTTTTCTGAATAGGCGTGAGTAGGAGGCAAGACAAAAGGTTCGTTCTGCCCTTTCAGCAGTATCTTAACTTCTCCGCCGAATCGGTTAGGATCATCCATGTAAAGCATGCCTTCAGAACCATGCATCACAATTTGAGGCTTCTCGTTCTGGATGCAGTTGGAATTGAAATGCATTGTTCCCATAACGCCGTTGGCAAAACGGAAACTCCCAACCACTAAATTTTCAGCCTGCAACGTGAATTTTTCTCCAAAATCTGGGCGGGATGTTAAAAAATGCGTTCTTTCCGGATGTAAGGTGCTTACAAAACCGCTCACTTCCTTGACAGGACCGAGAATACTCAGCATAGCGGTAACATAATAGACCCCAACGTCAAGCCCAATGCCGCCCCCAGGCAGCGCGGTAAAAGGATACCGTTCAGCCAAAAGGCTTGAATCCCGATTAAGCGTCGCGTATACCGAAGTAACCTCGCCGATAATGCCTGAATCCAAGGCGAATCGGGCGGTCTGAATCGCGGATCCCATGAACGTATCCGGCGCGTTGCCATACAGTACCCCTTTAGAATCCGCCAGCTTCACCAGTTCCCGAGCGGCCTCGATTGACAGGTCAATAGGCTTTTCCGAATACACATGTTTGCCCGCGTTAAGCCCCTGGCTGGTGACAAGATGGTGAGCCTCCGGGGTGGTAAGATTTACCACCAGCTCAATATGCTTGTCATTGAGGATTTCCTCAAGACTCATAGCCTTGATATGGTATTGGGCGGCTCTGTGATCCATTCGTTCTTTGATGATGTCATTACAGCCTACCACATCGAGGATTGCAAACTGGGAAGTCATATTCCGCAAATAGATATCGCTGATAGTACCACAGCCGATTACCGCAGTTTTGACCTTCTTACATTGATCCATAAATGAAAACTCCCTTATTTAAGATTATTTTGGTATATAACTACGCTATACCGCATTACAGATTACCCTGTTTAGACTTCGATTGTCATGCCGTCATAAGCTGCCGTAAAGCCTTCTTTCACCGCGATGCGGCAGAGTTCGTCATGATTGAGACGCCCGTTATGAGAAAAATGGTTCAGTACAAAAATCGTCTTTTTATCCGCTCCGCCTATGGAGACAAGCCGTTCCCGGACATCGATATCGTCAGATATGCCCATGTGGTTGCCTCCGTCTTTGTCCATTATCGTGGTACAGTCAAGGCTGACAAGATCGAAGCGCTGATTTATCTTTGCGATATAATCCCAGACTGAATCAGGGAATACCCCTGTATCATGTGCATAGAGCAGGGACTTGCCCTCGTGTTCAACGGCGTAGAAAAGACATTCTTCTTGCTGATCGTGCAGCGCAGGAAAAGGGGTGATCCGGTACCCCTCGGCATCAATAGGTTCAAAAGGCTTGGCGTAATGAAACTCACAGTAAGGGATAACCTGCTCTTTCTCCTGAAGATTAAGCAGTTTCTGTTCTACCCTTTGGTTGCCGTAAATGTGTAATATTTCTATCGGCGGGTGAGTGAAAATAGGTTTTCGGAGATGCAGGTCTTGAAGATAAAAATGATCCTGATGCGAATGAGTTATAAAAAGACGACGTATAGCGGGAAGATCAAAATCAGTAAACCCAGAAGCAATATAATGAGCGTATGTATCAGGGGGAAAATCAAAGAGTATTTTTCCGTCTACCAGTGCTTGGCTTCGGGTGCGGATATCTTTGCCTTTTTTTTCTCTGGCAGTCCGGCAGATCGAACACGAACAGAAAACTCCCGGAATGCCTTCTGCTGCGGCGGTTCCTAAATATAAAAGTTTCATAATAATGCTCCTTATTTAATACCCATAAAAATATAATAAAAATAGGCGCTTGACTAGCAATTTTCCACGTTTTTGAGGATTTTTTTAACAATTCTAAATAAGTCCTCGTGGCGGTGATTGTATCGCCATTCACACGCTTTCAAGTATATCATAAACCTGGAAGAGGCGCAACCATGAAATTTTGCAAGCCGCTGTTTGGCAAATCCCCAAAAGTTTTCTATTCCGTTCATGTATGATTTTCCACGCCCAAATTCATTCTCGGAATGAAACATGCGGTAGTGTTCGTATCCGTTCAAAATAAGCCAGTCCCAGACTTTCCAGCCATTGGTGTAAAGCCCGACTTTTCTAGTATTTGCCCTGTATTACCGGCATTAACTCCTCTTTTGAGCAGGTTTTCACTATTTTTACAAATACCTTTCCTCCACGTTTCAACACTCCAAAAACCGGCGTTTTTCCCGCCTCGCCACACCCGCCGCCCTGTCCGCATTTTCCTGGAACACGTTTCGCTCCAAAATAACTTTCATCAAGTTCAAACTCGCCATTGTCCTGTATTGACTCTTTTAATGCCGCTATTAAACTTAGTTTTCAAACGCAAAAAAAATCTATGAAAAAATATGAAAAAAATGGATGGGGGAAAAAATGAGAAAAAATAAAATCATTTTTCCCGTCCTCTCCCGTCTCCTTGCCCTCGGCGGAAAATCCCCGTACAATAAAAGGCACCATGGAATATCCGTTTATAGTGGGTACCGCCGGGCATATTGACCACGGCAAAACCGCGCTGGTTAAGGCGATGACCGGCATAGACTGCGACCGTCTTGAGGAGGAAAAGCGCCGGGGCATAACCATTGAGCTGGGCTTTGCGCCCTTGGACCTGTCCGGCGGCAAGACTGTCAGCATTGTTGATGTCCCGGGACACGAGCGCTTCATCAGGCAGATGGCCGCCGGCGCTTCAGGCATGGACGCGGGTATTTTGGTCATAGCCGCAAATGAAGGGGTCATGCCCCAGACCAGAGAGCATCTGGATATTCTCTCTATTCTCGGAGTCAGATTCGGCATTGTCGCGCTGACCAAGAAGGATGTAACCGACGATGAAACCCTTGGGATCGCCTCTGAGGAAGCCGCCGACTTAATCCGGGGAACCTGTCTTGACGGCGCGGCAATCATACCGGTTTCATCAGTAACCGGCGAGGGGGTCTCCCGTATCATGGAAGAAATAGGGAATATCTTGGACAAGATACCCCCAAGAAAAGGGTTCGGCGCGTTTTTCCTTCCTATTGACCGGGTTTTCAGCAAAAAAGGCTTCGGCAGCGTTGTGACCGGCACATCCTATCAGGGTGTCCTGCATGAGGGAGACGAAGTTGAGATACTGCCCGGGGGCGTGCCGGCCCGGGTGCGCTCCCTCCAGACTCACGGCGCGAAAACCCCTTCTGTGCAAGCGGGACGCCGGGTGGCGATCAACCTCTCCGGGGTTTCCCATAACGGGCTTGAGCGGGGAGATGCGGTCTGCTGGAAAGGCGCGTTTTTAGCCACTGACTGCATAAGCGCGCACCTTGAGACGCTGCCCTCGGCGCCCCAGGGTATAAGCCATTGGCAGCGGGTGCGGCTTCATGTGGGAACGGTGGATGCGGTGGCTAGAATTGCGCTTTTGCGGCTGAACCCCGAAGAGCGGGCAAAGGGCTACCTTCCGGGAACCGGCGGTCCGGTTCAGCTTTTGACGGAATCGAAAATAAGCGTCGCCGCGGGGCAGCGCTTTGTGATACGGTTTTATAGTCCTCTGGTGACCATAGGGGGCGGACGGATTATGCTGCCGAACGGACTTCCCGCCCGGGGCAAAGGGGAACGGGAGGCAAAGGCCGCGCTGGTTGAGGAGCTTGCGGCGGATTTCGGTCCGGTCTCCCTTCTTGCGGCGATTGTGCATGACCGGCGAGCCCTCTCTGGGGCTGGACTTTTTTCGTTGTCCCAGATGGAGAGGAACGCCTTTAACGAATATGTAAGCGAGCTGTCCCGAGAGAGCGAGAGTTACGGGCTTTTGACGTTTGGGAAAGGGCGAAACTTTATTTCCTGCGGCGCGTTCGACATGGCGGCCCGGAAGATTCGGCGGATGCTGGAGAAGTTTCATGAGGCGTACCCTGAACTTGCCGGGCTGGAAGGGGAAAAACTGTCCGCGTCTCTTGACAATGTGTGCCGTTCCGGCGGGATTTCAGCCGGAGACTGTAAAGACCTCATCGCGCTTATGGCGGCGCGGAATATCATTGGGTCCGCCGAGGCTCCGGGTAAGACCTGTTATTGTCTGGCGGATTTCCAGCGGTCTCTTGACGGCAAATTCACCGCCCTGGTGAGCCGCGTCAAAGAGGGTATCGTTGGGGCGGGTTTCAATCTTCTCAAAGCGCCGGAACTTGAAGAAAAGCTGATGATTCCCCCAGCCGACGTAAAGCGGTCCCTTGTCTTTCTGCGGGAAGAGGGCGATCTGTGGACCCTGGAGGGGGAACTGCTTTTTTCCCGGGAGGTGAGGGACAAACTCCTTGGGCTGCTTGCGTCAATGCGGGACGGCATAACCGTGGCCGGGCTCCGGGATGCCGCAGGGATAAACAGAAAACTGGCGCTCTCGATGCTTGATTTTCTGGATTCCCAAGGCTTGACCCGGCGGGACGGGGATAAGCGGACCCTTGCGGGGGAGGTATGAGAGGAGTGTGGAGCGTTCCGCAATGAGGCGCGGGAGGCGCAGCCGACCTAGCCGAATGGAGGCCAAGCCCGCTACCGCGGGCGCAGCGTAAACAGACCTGTTATGCGACGTACCCGCATTTACAATTTAACATTATTGAATATTAAATCTAAATTTAGAACCAACTATGTATTCATAATTAAGCTCTATACCTATCCATTTCCTGTTTGACTTTTCACTTGCCTCACCAGTTACATTTGATCCCGAAAATG
>JAITHD010000089.1 GCA_031280155.1 Treponema sp.
CTGCGGATATTTATACTCCCAATGGTCATTTACCCATTCTTTCTTGATATACTTGTGGGTTTTTGTCTTTTCCATCCAGGGCGCTTCAATATCGGCATGTAAGCCAAGCTGGTCTGATAACGCATAAGCCGCCCTTGTAAATTTCTCTCGCCTGTTCGCGGCGGTTATGTTGGTTACGGAGAGTTCGATGTTCATACCTTAAATCCTCCTCGCTTCAAAAAACCCCGCCTTAAATTACAATCCTTATAGGCTCATTCCGTCCGCCCAGGGATTTATTTACCGCCTTATGCCGTTCCTCAATGCCGTTCCAGCCATCGCTACCCCCTCCATCGGCCTCCGGTTGTCCCGCGCCGCCGCCTTCCTCTCCCTTTTCCTCCTCCCCTTCTCCCTCGCCATCCCCGGCCTCTTCCCCGTTTTCCCCTTCCTCAAAATCATCATCGCCCATGTCAAAGGGACTATCGCCGCCACCCCCCTGCTGGAGGGATTGCCACGCCTGAATGACCTGCGCGTTCAGGGGAAGGTCCGCGGGATTCTTGATCTTGGTCATATCAAGGCTTTCAAGCCCCATTTCCGCCCGTTTTTCATTGAGGGCCTTGACGGATTCTACCTCCCCTTTGACAAGTTCAAGCGCCAGCTTGGGGTCGTCCTTTTCGTATCCCACAAACTCAAAGACATATTCCGGGTTCTTGTACCCCAGGATCTGATTGAAGTGCTTTTGGAGGAAGGAAAGCAGATCGCCTAAGCCAAGGCTTTTGCTCGCCTCTATTTTCGGCTCCGTGTTGGCGGCAAAGAGCGCCTGGCTTTTCTGGCTGTGCAGCCCAAGTTCCTCCATCGACTTTGCGAACATCGCCACGATGGCCGAAAGTTGAAGATCAAACCACCCTTGAAATTCCATCTCCTTGTTCGTCCCCTGGAGGTTCACCCACTCGAAAAGCCTCCCGCCGCCATTTTCGGCGCTCTTGGATCTGCCGGTGGGGATTATGGGCACTCGCCATTGTGAGGTCGGGGGGCCGCTCATAAGGTTTGCTATGTAATCCTCGATATCCTCTATCTCGTTCTGATCGGCGCTGCCGTTGAGGAGCAGGATACCCCGGGGGAGCTTGTTTTCCGTGAAAAAGCCCGCGTTGTACATGAAGGTATTGATCGATGATGTTACAAGGTCTATAGCCTGCTCCACTATGGAATATCCATAACCCGCTTTTTCTATGTCGGTACGCGGATTCAGACAGTCAAAAATAAGGTCATCACGCCCGTAAAAGGCATAAGGGACGCTGTTTAGCACCTGAGCGTACTTTACCCCGGTTACGCGCTCCGTGCTTGGCAGAGCCACCTCGATTGTCGCCGTGTCCATCGCCCAAAACGCGCAAACCTCCCCTCCCCGTGTCCGCTGTAACTCGCTCGATATTTGATCAAGCTGGTAGATATCGCGGATTATTTTTGTGGTGTATTTGTCAAGGTCGTCTGTGCGGTTCGGGTCGTCAACGTCGCCGGTACGAAGAAAAAACTCGACAAGCCGCCGCGCCTCTCTCTTTTCGGCGTCGGTCATGTCGCGCTTTTCCTCTACCGCCTTACGGCTTCGTATCCTGAAGCCCCGCTGATTTTCCTCGGTCGTCTCTTTGAAGTAGGGCCGCGCCTGCTTAATCGTGGTGGAAATGCACAAATTGATGACCCACGCCTTCTCGGATACGCGCCGTAAAATCCGGCAGGTAATAGACCGCCCGTAGTAGGGAGATATGGTCCGCACACTGCCGTAGTAGTTGGTTTCCAGGGCAAGAGGGTCAAAGAAAAAAGACTTTATGTCTTCATTCGGCTTTTCACTGGAATAGGTAAGGCGGCCCGGCCCAATCGCGGCGCTCTTCCGCCGCCCCATGTCCCTTTGCGCTCGTTTTCGGATAAGGGCTTCGACATCAATGTCTTCGCCGCTATAGAGGTCAACTTTGGCCATTTTTTTACCCTCCCCTTTTCACATTACAAAATACGAAATGTCCCAATGTAAATAAATAAAAACAACATGACGAACATTTTGTAGAGCCAACGCGAGTATCATTTTCACAAATATTCGATAATGTTCCACGTACACCTGGAACATGCAATTTGTAATGTGTGATTTTATGTATTTTTATCCCGCTCATTTCATCCCCCATTCCCTCAAAACCCTGTTGACCGGTTTTCCCTTTGCCCTTTCAGTCACAGGCCCTCTACTCGTTATTTTTTCGGCCCCTTCGCGTTTTTCCCGGTACTGCTCATAGAAGCCTTTAACCGCTGTTTTTCGGGGAATAGCATAGTTCGCCAAGGCCCAGGCCCAAAAACTATCCGCGTGTCCTTGTTCGTCCCGCTCACTGTCATACCGGAAAGCGCCGCCCGGGGACGGCAGACGCTTTATGCTGTGTATCTGCCGGTGAAACTTGTTGTCATTCTGTAATAGAAATTCGCCCTTTTCAAGACTTTCTCTCACTCCCCGTACCAGGCAGTCTTTGCTTTGGATGTTGAACTCTACCCCTTCCAGCACTGTAGAGGTAAATTCACGCTGCAAAGTCTCTGTTGTGTCTTCTCCCTGTCCCGTCCTGTCTATACACCCCCGGACTATAGGCAGACTTTTCATTATCTTGCGTATCTGATCCCGCTGGTATTCAAAGGTCTGGTTTATCATCTCGATATTGGCAACGGATATTTTTTCCCCCCTTGGGAGCAGCCCGATAATGAAAATCACCGCCGCGTCCCGCCGCCGCGCCACATCGTAGCCCAGATAAAGATGGGGGCCGTGAATTGCGGGATCATAGCCCGCAAGCAATTCATCCGTTGTTTTAAAGGCATGAACTTCTACATTATTTTTACCAAACGGCTCCCCTTCCCCCTCCGCAAGCTCGGCGGCCCGGTCGTTCTCCCTCATGCCGGGGGTGTTTGCGTAAATCAGATCAAGCGATATGTAGCTTTCGGCGCTGTCGATGAAAACGCATTCATATTCCTGCTGGAATGACTGAAGGTCAAGGGACGCTAATCCCTGTTTCAGTGTCTTTGTCCCGAACCGGCGCACCCGATCTTCGGTGTCCATGTTCTTAACGCCCGCTGCCTTCGCCTCGGTTATATTTTCGCATAGAGATGTGGAATGCCACCAGGGGACGGTGTATCTCGCGTAGTCCGGGTAGTCTTTCTTAGATGCGTAAATGTCGTAGAATATCCCAATTTTCCCTAGCGGGGTGCTTCCAATGGTCATGGTGCCGCCCCGCGTGATTGACGGCAGCGCGGCGGTATAAATCATTTTTGCCTTATTACTGCCGTATATGGCGCACTCGTCAAGAACAATATCACCAGGCTTTCCCCGCGGGGGGCGGCAGGCAATAGAGATGAGGCGGCTGGTGGTCTTGCCGCCCTTGTCCAAAAACTCTATGCTGGTCTTGGTCTCATAGGCGATCTTTTTCCGGCGCTTCTCCGGTATGCCGTGGGCCATCATGGAAATATACCTGATCTTGTCCACGGCATCCATGAGGTTATACGACACAAACTGCACGGTCATATTCACCACGTCCGGAGACTGCAATTCAATAAACTTTTTGGCCGCTACCGCAAAACTAAACCCTTCCTGCCGCCCCTTCAACAAGATTATAAAAATGCTTTGGTCTTTAAGAAAAATCTCCTGCCACGGGTCAAACAGGACCGGCTTGTCGTTATAATTCAAGAAGGCGTCGGCGTATCGTAGTACTTCATCGGGATTAAACATCAACGGCGCTCCCGCTTTTTAAACAATCAGGACACGTCCATATTCCTAAGACCATCCCGCGCCGGATGCCGATGTCAACACGCCATCCCTCCCGCTTCATTTTTTCCCGAGCCTTATCCCTGCTTTCCATTTCAAGGGTAATTTTTTCCCCGCATTTATCACACCAAAAGTTTTGTTCATTCATTTGTCAATGTCCTTATCCGGCCTGTGTACAATCTCATCTTCTATATCCGCCGGGCGCTTCGCCCGCTTTGTTTCCCTAATGGTGATCCGCTCCATGATTATCTCCCGCGTCTCTTCCTCGCCTGTATCGGCTACAGACTTGGACAACTCATTATCGATTTTGATAATGTCATTGAGCTCTTTTGCCCGGTCCGCCATCAGATACACCGGGATCGATGCCTGCCCCTTGATGTCTATGCCGTCAATGCACAGGCGCTGTTCCGCCGTCATTACTTGCAAGGGTTTGAGAGCCATTATCAACTTCGTGTATTCCTCGCCTTCCTTGTTGGTAAGGGTGATTTCTTTTCCCTCGAAGTAATCGGCAGGGTCAAAGAACGCCCGCCGCTGCTTCAGTTCCAACGCCCGCATCGCCGCCTCGTGTATGGCGCTGTGGACCATGCTTTCATTCTTCTTGATGATTTTCTGGATGTCCGGGTCTTGAAGCAATCGGTATATTTCAGCTTTTGCGGTCGCCTCTCTATATCCGGCTTTAAGCGCCGCCTGCATCGCGTTATGAAAACATGCCTGTCCGGGAGTACAGTAATGTATGATAAAGTCCCGGCGCATCGCGGTAAGTTTTACCTTACAGAAATCTACAGGGCTATTGGATTCTGCGTTTTTCTGCGTTTTTGAGGGCTTGGCAGCCTCTGGTTTGCGGGACTTTGGAGGGGCTTTCTTTGTGGTAGTCGCGGCTTTTCTGGCTGCCGCCACCGTCTTTGTCTTTCCCGGCATTCCTGCTTATCCCCGCCATTTTGGTCTCATTTTCTTTCCGGCTGTTCCAATTGTCCGGCACACCGATCACCCTCAATGCTGCCATCTCCGGCAGGGACCAGGCCGGACTTGGACTTGCCCCCGGCCTATCTTACTTTTGAACCAGCCCCAAAGACCCAAGCATGTCAAGATTTTCTACTACAAGCGTCGTAGGCCATGCCTTATTTGCCTGGGTCCTAATTGCGTCCGCCTGGGCCTGGTAAATCAGGCGCTGCCCCTCTATCTCCATCTGGCGGCGTTGAATTTCCACCGTCTGCCCCTGAATCCGGGCTACCGAAGCCTCCGTTTCGGCCTGGGTAGTCTTCACCCGCTGCTCAGCAACCGCGTTAGCCTGGTCCTGTCTGAGTACATTCTCCCGCATTTTGGCTACCGCGAGATCGTTTATACGCTGTTGAAACTCGGTATCATCGTATAACAGCCCGTCGGTGGAGGATAAAATCAAAAGCGTTATGCCGTATTTTACCGCTTCATTCCGCGCCGCCTCAAACGCTTGAAGAACGAACTCTACACGCTTCGATTCGCACTCAATAATCGGCACTTGTAAATAAAGCTCAGACAGCTTGTTGTTCACTACCGGGAAGATAACTCGGTTAATAGCGGACTCAAGAGGTTCCGCTTCTTCCCGTATCGGCCACTCGGAGGCGTTAATGCGTTCCCACTCGGTATTGCCCCCGGCCCTGTTTGACTTAAACCACTTTAAATAAATCGCGGCGTCTTCATCGGATTGGATTGTGGCGTTTGCCACAAGGGGAATCCTGAAACCAACCGACTCGCTTGAAACCGCCCGAACCGTCGGGTCGGATGAATTTTCCGACCACCTTATTTCTACCGGTTTACGGGAGACAACCAATACTTTTTGACTGGGACGCCAATACCCGCTATTGCTAAAACGTCCTGTCTTCACCCAATAACCGTCTACCAGTACATCTTTCCGCTGGATTTTGGTCATCGCGTCCGTGGACGCGGAGCCGTCCGACCGCATATCTACCAGAAATGCGGTTTCGTTGGTTTCAATCTGCACAACGGCGGGACGGTTATAAGATCTTACACATCCGGCCAGCATAACCGATAAAACCAATAAAACCAAAACCGGGACAAGTTTATTATTTCTCATTTTTCTTGCTCTCCTTACTTAAAAAGTATTGATAAACGCTATAAGCGCCATTATACAAAGACAGGATGATAAACAGCCATAAAAGAAAAGTCAGAGTGATATTTACCGCGCCATGCAATGAATTGAGGGAGGCCGTTGTTATTTCAACGGCGCCCATGCCTGACCCGCCGCTGAAATACTCGGCATTGCTTTCAATCTTGGCGGCGCTTGTTTCAGCCCAAACAACAGAATTAACAACAGCGGACGCGAAGAAAACCAGCGCCGCGCAAACAAAAAAGATAAGAGCCTTCTTAAGCCTCTGCTTCATTAGTCTAACCATCTTTTCCCCCCTTTCCGACATCGGGCATTTAGTTTCCGGGCAGCGGTGCCGGAGGTGCCCCTTTACTACCCTGCCGTTGTCGTTAATGAGTTCCGTGTAGTCCGGATCCACTATGACCACGCCGGAGGCCGATACCGCGTATCCTGTGGGAATATATTTGATCTCCCCTCCGCATTTCGGGCATTTAACCATTTGTCCTACCGGTTAAGGTCTTTAAAAACTTTTGGCGTTTTCGGGATTTCATTTTCTCCCGCACCTCACTCTTTGTATTCCGCTCGCTCATGCGGTTTGATTCGATGTTTCCGCCCTGGAAGAAAAAAGTAACCTCCCCAAAAAACCGGCGCTCGGCCAAGTCGTCAAGCAGATCGTGATATTCTTCGTTCGCCCGTGCCGCTTTCATTGTCCCCTCCGCTCCTTCCCCACTATGCCTACGCCGCCCCCGATTCCTTCGGTTTCGCGGCCGCTTTGGTTTTTTTTATGGGTTTGAAAAGAATGGCCATGGCGATCTGGAAACGATCTTTAAAGTCAAACTGGCGAATGAGGGCGACGGCCGATACCGCAATCTTCTCCCAGTTTTGAGCCATGTAGCTGCTGATAATGTTGTTTTTTTC
Source organism: Treponema sp. (assembly GCA_031280155.1). Classification (GTDB taxonomy): domain Bacteria; phylum Spirochaetota; class Spirochaetia; order Treponematales; family Breznakiellaceae; genus JAITHW01. Next base: position 6,756 of record JAITHD010000089.1, read on the forward strand.
TTCCCGCCCTGTCCGGCGCAGCGCCCGCCGGTATTCTTTGAGAATGCCTTGTCCCATGAATAACCTCCCCATTGCTTCGCTGGCGTAAGCATACCTGAAAATATTTCCCCGGGTATCAGGATTTGACCGAATGTGCGGATAACATTGAGTATAACCGCGTGATTGAATCAATGCAATCTCCACCCAACTCCCCCCGAAAGGGTATCTCTCTGGCTCTTATTCCCCTTGTCCCCTGTAATTCTAAACACCCAGAATTTTCAAGGGCGTGGGTTGTTTTTGCCTCCCCGGACTATTACGCCCTGGAAAATCCTTTTTACAAGATGAACCTCCAGGGAAATTGTTTTACCGGCCCCGGCCATAATCTGAATTTCTTCCGGCTCATAGACGGTGCCGTCCTTACAAACAACCCTGTCTGTAGACACATCATAGGCGATTCTCTGTTTTATCGCCGCGCTGTCCATGTAAATGAACCGGTCCGTTTCTCCTGGCATGGTCTACCTCTTTTCCTCGGTGGTACGCAATTCAGATTGCCACAATTCAGATTGCCACAATGCGGACAATAATCAACGTGAGCAGACAGCGGTATTCCGCCTGCCTGCCGCAGGCAGGGCCAGGCGGCGTCCGTCTTCCGCGCAAGGGATTGCAGCGGAAATCCTTTTTTTGTGGAGCGAAGCGACACAAATAAAGATTGGAGCGGAAAGCCCGGTCCCGGTCCCCCGCGTCAGCGGGGGGCGGGATGCGCCCATCCGCCTCACGTTAATCAATAATCTTCTGCTTCGATCCAAATCTGCGCCCCGGATTTCCCCTTTGTCCAGTATTTTTCAGTATTGCCGCCGTAAACCTGGCAATCGTCTTTCCAAATTTGAATGCCCGTAAGGGCATCCATAACCGCTTTTTCCAAATTGTCTTTGTCCGGTCTTACGGTGTGCGGGACTATCTTGCCGTAAAGCGCCGCTGCCTTATGAAAGAAAAAATGGATTTTAAGATATACCGGGCCGGTTATCGGGGGCTTGCGGTCCATTAAAAAATAGACCTGTATCGTTTCCTTCCACGGATCTGCGGTGCGGGGATTGTAGAAATTCCCATACCGCCCCTTGCGGGGCCGGGGCTGCGGGCGGGGTGTGCCTTCCGCAAATACAGAATAGACAAGTTTCCTCATGCTTTCACCCCGCCTTTCCGCCGCAAAACGGGCATGGTTTAAATTCTTCGCTCATCAGACCAACCCCCTTATCCTGTTAAGGTCAGCCAGCGCGGATTCAAGATATTCTACAGCTTGGTCAATACTCTCCTGGATTTCTCTCGCGTCTTTTATGAGATCATCAAGAGGCCGGGACCGTTGCTTATAGGCGCAGACTTTCTTTGTCAGCTTGTCCGTAACCAATTCGGCAGTATGAATGTCTTCACTGTCTTTTTGCTTCTCATTAAAACTAACGATCTTTGCCTCAACTTCGGCAAGAGAAAAATTTATCGGCAGGAAACCAGTTAAATCGGTGGAACTTTCCCTGCTGGTATGTAATGATAACGAGGTAATCTTTTTCAACGTCAACTTCATATTCCTGCATTCTTGTCCTCCTGATCAGCGTTCCACATAACTCCATAGCCACAAGCAAAAGAGCGGCCA
>JAITHD010000249.1 GCA_031280155.1 Treponema sp.
GGCTGTTTATTATCTGAAGCTATATTTTGGGGAGCATTTCAAGTATGCTTTCTGGAGAAACACCGGTGAAACCGGTCTTTCATTGCTTGAAGCCCTTGAAGAACTTGAAGCCTACGCGTTCAGTGAAGATAAGAAACTCTCTGAATTGATCAGGTTCCGTTATTCAAGAGAGGATATGCGTCTATACCATCAATATATGATTGAGTCATATCTTAGTGGTATGAACGAATATAGTTTGAAGCCCTTTGATGAAACGCCGTATTATCTTGAACTAGGAAGATCCCTGTTTCCAGAAGATATCTGGTCATTATACTGGACAGCCTTTATACAAACGGTAAATGGAGCATACTCTGAAGGACTCTCTAATTTTCAAGAGTTATTTGCACAGGAATTAGCATCATGTATGGAAACCCTGCCGTTAGCCTATACCTTAGCCGCTATATGCGCCGCCCAGGTGGGAAATAATGAGCTTGCGGATCAGTATACCGCTGTTTCTGAAAGTCTGTATAATGAACATGCTATAGATGTTGCTGCTAATAATGCCTCTACAGGATACGGCTTTTATAAACGTTTAGTTGATAATAACCGGCTTCCTGTATATACTAAAAAGTAATATACTATGTTCTCTATATAAAAAATATAGCTATACTTTTCTAAAAGTATAGTATAAGCTATAGGTATGTCAACTACTAATATATTAGATGAGAGCGATAATTTTGTTTCACTGCTGGTTTTATTAATCAGACCGTATAAGAAGATGATAATTACTATATCTCTTGCTTCTATACTGCTTATTCTGTTTAATATTATCAGTTCCATGTATCTTAGGTATTTATTCGACGACGTTATATTTTCTCAATCCGCTTTAACTCTGCATGTACTAAGCATCTGCGTTATTATTATTACTCTGTTTAATGCCCTTTTAAACGCGGTTAAGAGTTATTTCATGGCAGTCTTCAATAAAAATATCGATATGACTATCGCGTTCTCTTATTTAGATAAAGTCCTCCATTTACCTATAGGACACTTTGAGCAGTATAAAACAGGCGATTTTACTTCACGATTAGAGGATGTTTATAAAATACGAAATATCTTATCAGACGTTGTTGTTACCCTCTTCATGGATTCCTTTATGGTCGTCATCGTAGGGGGCGTGCTGTTCTTTCAATCTTCTCTGCTGCTTATGGTCTCTTTGTTTTTTATCGCCTTATCCACATTATGCGTCCTATTGTTTATTAGACTATATAAAAAACATTATCAGAAATTAGCCGTGGAAAATGCAGAAGCTCATTCTTATACCATAGAAATATTATCGGGTTTTAAGCTCATTAAAGCGTTAAACGCCGAAAACATCATATTCCAGCGTTTCCATGAAAAGCAGACCAATGTCATTTCTTCGGTTTATAAACTCAATATACTCGGAAATATTCAGTCATTCCTATATAGTCTTATTAACGGATGGAGCGGCAACGTTCTCTTCTGGATAGGCAGTTACGCCATTCTCCAAGATACCTTAACGCTCGGTACTTTAATCTCTTTTAATTCCCTGTTATCCTATTTTACCGGTCCTTTACATAGATTATTAGGCATACAAAAAAATATTCAAGAAGCGCTTATCGCCTTTAACCGCGTCAACGATATGTTTAAAACAAAACAAGATACCGTTAAAAAAATAAAATATATCACGCCGTCAAAAATATACGGCAATATTACCATCACTAATCTTTCTTTTGAATATCAAGAACATAAGCCTATCCTAAAAAATATCTCTATGCATATACATTCAGGAGACAGAATCGCCATAGTAGGTCCTACAGGATGCGGAAAAACACCCCTCATTCAGCTTATTCTCAAATATTATGACTGCAAACAGGGTTCTATTTTTATAGATGATCATAATATATTAGACATTGATTCAGCCTGTCTGCGCGGTAAAATCGGTTATGTCCCGCAAGATATTTTCCTCTTTTCAGATACCATCGCTCATAATATCGCTATTCAAAAACCTGAGGCTTCTCTTGAAGAAATTATCGCGGTATCAAAAAAAGCCGGCATCCACGCCTTTATAGAAAAATTGCCGGATAGGTATAATACTATGTTACCAGAACGCGGCGCGTCCTTGTCAGGAGGACAACGGCAGAAAATCGCGCTCGCACGTTCTTTAATCGGTAATCCCGACCTCTTAATTTTTGATGAACCTACAAGCAATCTTGATACCATCTCGGAACATCAGCTTAACGCAGTCTTAGATACCTTGCAAAACGATAATAAAACAAGCATTATTATAGCCCATAGACTGTCAACCATTATTCATTGTACCACTATTTTTGTTATGGATGACGGTATGCTTATAGAGTATGGAACCCATAAGGAGCTTCTTAATAAGGATGGTTTATATGCCGCATTATGGAAAGAATGATATATCTGATAACATATCATTTACTTATTATGCTGAAAATAATACGGATAAAATGTATTCCCGTTTCATATTAATAGTTTTTCTAATAATTACCGTATCTGTTGTCTTCTTATCGGTAGGTAAAATAGATGTTATCATTAAATCTAAATGTACTATACGCCCTAATGATACTATATCAAATATTAGAAATACAACTTCAGGATTTGTATCGGTCAAATCAGCGGTTCATGGAAATTATGTACAAGAAGGCGAACTATTGTTCACCGTCAATTCTAATGATTTAGTTATAGAAAAAAATAATAGTCTCTTTGTTCTTGATAATAATAAAAATAAATTAGCTGAATTAAATATGTATGAACACGCCGTCAATTCAAAAAAGAATACTGTTCAACATGAATATATCTCGGTATATACAAAAACTCAAAAATATTTTTTAGAAGAAGAAAAACTGCGATTAGCTGTACAAAGAGCTGAAGACGCTTTAAATCAGGAAAGAAATAAACATCCTATGGCTCAAGTTCAGGTACTCATTAACGAAAAAGAAGTTAATCTCCAATTAGCAGTTAATGATTTACATACATTCAGAACCAATACTTTAATGCAATTACATAATGATAAAACCGCTCTTACTATAGATATAGAAGCTCAAAATACAAGAATTAATTATTTAAATGAACAGATTAGAAAATGTGAAATTAAAGCGCCTATAAGCGGTATTTATGAAGAATTAATCCCTTTTAATACCCAGGATTATTTAGTATCAGGCGCTGAAATCGCCAGAATTATACCTCATAATAATCAAAATTCATTTAAAGTTGAAATAATAATTGACCCTCGCACTATCGCGGAAATAAAAAACAATCTGACATTTTATATCCGTTTTGATTCTATATCTCCTTTTGAATTCGGTCAAGTAGAAGGAAAAATTACTAATGTTGGCGCTGATATACTAACATTAAATACCGATAATTCAGTATTCGTTTCCTATGGCGTAATTAAAAAAACATGGCTTGAAAATAAAGAAGGCTATAAAGTTAATCTAAGAACAGGCATGACCGGTGAATGTCGGATTGTTATTAAAACTAAAACTATCATTAATTATATTTTAGAAAAAATAGGTTTCATTTAAATATATCTTTTTTGAATTAGGATTTCGGGATAATACCGGACCGGGATACATCGATTTTTCCCCGTTCCATCAAGTCCGCAAGATACTGAGCCGCCAAGGCTCACCACCTCAGTCCCCGCTTACAATACCCGCCCGATATACTCCGCCGGGATGTAACGTGGTAATTTTCAGGATTCAATACCATGATATTAGGCGCAGACACCCGGGGTCCCCTCCCAGTCGTAAATTGCCGTTGATCGGTTTATGTCATACACCATCCACCGCAAAGTCCCACTCGCTGTTCTACTGGATATACCGCTGGTGGAAATTTTGTAAAAAGCATTGCATAAAAAATAGAGCGCTAGAGAGCAAGACTCCTCCCTCCTCTCCGCGCAAAACTATTGTCTATTGTTTAGGCTTTACATTTTTCTACAATTTCTTTAATAACCCTATCTGCATCTTCAAAAGGAATCTGGCAGGTTCCTACCTGACGGTGTCCGCCGCCGCCATAAAAAAGCATCATGCTTCCTACATCTATGGCAGCGGTTTTGTTGATAATACTATACCCCGCAGTAACCACACAATTTTCATTGTTCCTGCCCTTTATGATCCAAACCGAGATATTCTGTTCCGGAAACAGCGTATAGATCAGAAACCGATTACCTACATAGATAGGATCAACATTCCGTAAATCAAGAACCAGCACATTGTTTTCAATCCGAGCTTCTTTGCGGATCATCTTCTGAAACAATTCAGCTTGTTCAAAATAAAGAGTAATCCGTTCTTTAACATCCGGCATAGCAAGGATATCGTCTATATTTTTTTCAACGCAGGCTTTTGCCAGAACCTTCATCAGTTCATAGTTGCTGATCCTGAAATCCCTAAATCTCCCTAAACCAGTACGAGGATCCATGATAAAACCAAGTAAAATCCACCCTTTAGGGGATATAATTTCATCTTGGGTCAATTTACCTGAATCTACTTTATCAACATAGTGAACCATCGTCTCAAAACGCCCTAATTTTTCATAGCCTCCGTAGTAGTCGTAGACCACTCTGGCGCAACTTGGCGCAATACGGGCTACTCCCTCAAAATAGGTCTTCTGTCCTAGCCGTTCTGGTTCGCTTGAATGATGATCAAACCAGAGTTTACACCCTTTCTTGTAGGGGACATTAGCGAGAATATCGTTATCTGTAACCTCTATCAACCCTTCCTGTATATCTCTGGGATGAACGAATTTCCATTCGTCAATAAGCCCTAAATATCCCAAGAGGGCGCCGCAGGCTAAACCATCAAAATCAGATCTGGTTACTAACCGCATCTCTCCTCCTGCATCACTGCTAAGGTTTTATAACTCCCTCCGATTAATGATAATCCGAGAGATAAGCCCGTATTGCACCGCTTCATCCGCCTGCATCCAGAAATCTCGATCCGTATCCTTTTCAACCTGTGCAAAAGGAGTGCCTGTTTCCTCGGCAATGAGGCGGTTTATTTTTTCCCGGAGTTTATCCAATTCCCGAGCGTGGATTTCAATATCCGTCGCAACCCCTCGGATTCCTGAAAGGGGCTGGTGAATGAGATAGTGACTGTTTGGAAGTCCCACCCGCCTTTCTTGGGGACTGGCAAGCAAAATAAGGGCTGCCGCGCTTGCCACCAAGCCCATACCAATAGTCCAGACCGGAGGTTTAATAAACCGGATCATGTCAAAGACAGCATACCCCGCATCCGCGTCCCCTCCCGGAGAATCAATAAAAATGCGAATAGGCTCATCACCGGTATCCTCTAATAGAAGAAGCTGCCGGATGGTCCGTTCCGCAAGGTCTTTTTTTATATCCCCAGACAGCAGGATAGTCCGGGTTTTCAGCATTTTATTTAAAAACAGTTCTGATCCCGATTCTTTTCCTGATTCCTCAGCCTTTTCCTCTTCCTCGTTGTCCTGCATGACCCAATTCCTTTTATACATATTTTATTTAATCAATGGTCTAGGATTTACCGTAACACCATTCTTATACACGGTAAAGTGTAAATGAGGTCCTGTACTCATACCAGTGCTGCCGGCATCTCCAATGCGCTCACCGGTTCCTACATAAGCCCCTGGTTTGGTCCGAATCACACTCATGTGACCATATAAAGTTCGGTATCCTGAGTGATGGGAAATTACCACATAGTTTCCATATACCCTGTCATACCCCGCAATAGCGACGCGTCCTGACATAGCCGCTTTGATAGGAGTTCCCATAGGCACCCCTATATCCAGACCTGAATGAAATTGGCGTCCCTGTCCAGTAAAGGGACTCGCCCGATAGCCGTAATTTGATGTAATGTATCCCCGCACAGGCCAGGCAAACAGATCGCCGCTAATCTCTTGCAGTTCCATAAGGTCAAGTTTGGCTCCCGGAATAAAAATGTCTGTATTAGCCTGCAAAGCATCAGAAAAAAGCTCGTTTACCGTCTGAATCGTCTGCATGGAAACATCAAATTTTCGAGCGATTGCTGATAAGGTATCACCGTTTTTTACATGATAGATCAGTCCGTCCTGATTAGGAATCCGCAAGGTCTGTCCGTTACGGATAAGCCGTGCATTGGTAATTCCATTCATTGATATAATCGTATCCTGATTCAAACCAAATTTTTGGGCTATACTCCCAATCGTTTCATTAGACTGAATTTCATACGAGGTATAAAGCAGCAATTCAGGTTTAGAAAATTCTTCCGGTTCAGGTATGCCAATAACCGTTCCCAAATCCAACGACGCATTCCCAAAACTCAATCCCTCTGGAAGGGAACTGTCAGAATAAGCCATCCCTCCCATTCCTGTTTCCGCCTCAAGGTTTCCCTGAGAAGCCTCCGGCTTCGGCCGCATTTTATGCGTACTAAACAGGGGAAACCCTCCCAAAGGAAATAGGTAATACACTAAGCCGACAACTATCATCCATCTCAACGAAGTCTTATACCAAGGAATCTTTCTACCTACATTTTTACTCATCCATTGATACATAATACTTTTGTCTAATTCGACTTTCATTATCATAACATCCTTTTTCTAACATTTACGAGTTGTTGGGACTCCATTCCCCTCCCTATTCTTTTCTAACAAACTGCTGATAGTACGCCTCGTTAATCATCCGCCAAAAGCCCTTGGCGGCGTAGGATTTTCAACATCTATTACTATACCGAAGGAAACAATCTATTGTCAAGTATGGTTATTACCAAAAAGATCATTATCCTTAATTAAAGCATTAATTTTACGTTGATTCTTTACAAAACGTCAGCTCCCCCTGCCTAAAGGTTTTTTCCATGCCTTGGGGCTTGAGTCGGTTGCCCGGCGTGATCCCTAAGATTTCTACTTTCTTCCCGCTCTTTTCTAAGCGGCGGTTTCACCCTTGTTGCCAAGAGCCGGAGCCTCCATATCCATAGACGTTGCTTCCCCACGCCCCGTGGGCAGGTCTTTCAACATACTCATTATCACCTAGTCTTTGCCTAAATGTCAAAGGGATTTTCAACCTATCTTTACCGCTGTGCCGCCTTATATCCCCAGCCCTAAAGGGTTTTTTCTATAAGGTTTTACAGGGGTTTCGATAAAATCTAAAAGTCCAGAAAGGAGGTTTCCGCCGATTTGACTCGTAAATACATCTTGCGCTTCAGTAATATAGGCGCGACCATGATTCTCAGCTTCCCGGATTGACCCTGCTTGGGTCAACGCTTCAATAAGCGCCTCCACTTCTGGCGCGGCGGTTCCGCTTGTACGGGCTGCGGAAAAACAGCGGCTTACAAATTCCCTTTGATCCTGCCGCTGATGCAGATACAACAGTACCGGCAGACTCTTCTTTCCTTCAACAATGTCGTCTCCCCGCTTTTTACCCGGATTTCCAGTAGTAAGATTTTTAACATCGTCTAATATCTGGAACCCCATTCCTAATTTTTCGGCAGCTTCACCGAGATTTTCAATGAGGGTTCTTTCTTTTTCTGATAATTCCTCCTTAGTATCCATAATAGTCTTGTTTTCGTCGGTTTTAACCGAGTCTCCAAGGTTCGCCGCAATCACCCCAAGGTCTACGGCAAGTCTCGCAAGAGAGCCGGTCTTTAACCGGCACATAAGATTATAGGCTTCAAGACTAGGCAGGGATGAAAAATCCCGATGCCACTGAATATCCATAGCCTGCCCCAGATGCAGCCGCCTTAGATATGATCCCCAGAGGCTGAATGCCCTATGCTTTTGTTCTATCGATGCGTTCCAGCCCTCGATACAAGATAACGGCAGAAAGTAGAGAAAAGTTCCCCCATTAATAGCCGTATCAATTCCATACCGGATATGGATCGCCGGTTCTCCTCGGCGCTGATCAGAGTTATCTTCGATATCGTCATGGATGAGACTAGCGTTATGAGGAAATTCCACCAGCGGGGTCAAGGGCAGGGACCGCTCTCCTCCGCCGAGGCTTTCACAGATCAAGGTCATCAGGAGGGGTCTCCATCGTTTTCCCCCGCGGTTGAGGAGATCTCGTCCCGGGATTGTTAAAGACTGCACCAGTTGCGGCGAAATAGTACAAGGAAGATCAGAAAACACAGAAGCCAGCCAATGGGGATCCCCCATATCTGGACTTTCAGGCAGCCATATTTTCAATAGGGCTTCTATTTTTTCAAGTTTTTGGATATACTCTTGATCCATAATGAATTTTATTTTACAGGAGATATGCTGCTAAAGCAAGAGGTATGACGCCGTATAATAAGCCTGATTATTGGTCCCTGAAAGCGCAAAAAGAGGGATATCCTGCCCGTTCTGTATATAAATTGAAAGAAATAGATAAAAAATTCGGTTTGTTGCGGTCGGGACATACTAACTTCAGGGTTCTGGATTTGGGAGCCGCTCCGGGATGCTGGAGTCTCTACGCACTGCAACGGCTGAAGACTCAGGGATTTCTTCTAGCCGCAGATATGTCCCCCCTTGCCAGTCAATACGGCAAAGAATATTTTGAGGGTAAAAACTTTCTTTTTACCCAAGGCGACATCACCGCTGAAGAAACCATGAAGTTCATTGCGTCATATAGTCCTTTTAATCTGGTAATAAGCGATGCCGCCCCAGCCACTACCGGTAATCGTTCTATAGACGCTTTCCGTTCTTTTGATCTCGCTGAAACCGCTCTTGACTATGGGAAAACGGTTTTGGTAAAAGGAGGAAATCTTGTAGTAAAGGTATTTCAAGGCGGCGGCGCTCCAAATCTGCTCAAACGTATCCGAGAAGATTTTTTCAGTGCCGCAAGTTTCAAACCCAAAGCCTGCCGGCAGGAATCTTTTGAAACCTACTACATAGGACTAGGAAAAAAATAGAATCCTCTAAATTAACTTCATTAATATCAATTCGTCCGGTCAAAACCCTGCGTCATATTTTAGGATGTATTGCACATAGCAAAGCCGATCCTTACTTATAGATCAGCTTTGCTTTTTATACCGTATAGGTAGAAGCGCTGGTATCGCCTCCATGTCCAGTCCAGTTTGTATGGAAGAATTCTCCCCGAGGTCTGTCTATTCGTTCATAGGTATGAGCGCCGAAGTAATCTCGCTGGGCTTGCAGGAGATTAGCCGGCAGCCGCTCGCTTCGATAGCCGTCAAAGTAGGCTAAGGCGCTGGTGAAAGCCGGGGCTGGAATACCATTCTCTACAGCAGCGCCTGCCACTCGGCGCCAAGAGGCTTGAGCTTCCTCAATAACCGAAGTAAAAAAAGGAGCTAAAAGCAGGTTTTCCAAATCAGGCTTATTTTCAAAGGCTTCCTTGATTTTCCCCAAAAAAGCGGAGCGGATAATACAACCTCCCCGCCACATAAGGGCTATGCCGCCGTAATTGAGATTCCATTTATATTCTTTAGCGGCTTCCCGCATTAGAAGATAGCCTTGTGCATAGGATACTACTTTGGCGGCATAGAGAGAGCGTTCCAAATCTTTGATAAAACCTTTTACGTCCCTGGGTTTCGTGATCTTAGGACCTGAAAAAACCTTGGAAGCCCTGACTCGTTCTGCTTTAGCGGCTGAAAGACAACGGCTGAACACGGCTTCCCCGATCAGCGTAAGAGGCACCCCAAATTCAAGAGCCGCAATGCCCGTCCATTTGCCGGTTCCTTTCTGCCCCGCGGTATCCAAAATCTTTTCCGCCAATGGTCCGCCGTCGTTATCCTTAAACCTGAGAATGTCTTTAGTAATCTCAATAAGATAACTGTTCAGATTCCCCTGGTTCCACTCGTCAAATACATTCCCCATCTCGTCAGATGTCAAGCCTAAAATATTTTTCATTATATCATAGGTTTCACAGATAAGCTCCATATCGCCGTATTCAATGCCGTTGTGTACCATTTTGACGAAATGACCTGCTCCATTTTCTCCAACCCAATCACAACAGGACTGCCCGTTTTCTACCTTAGCGGCAATAGCCTGAAATATGGGCTTCACCAGAGACCACGCGGCGGAAGAACCTCCGGGCATGAGCGAGGGTCCTGTAAGGGCTCCCTCTTCTCCTCCAGATACTCCAGTACCTACATAGAGCAGCCCTTTAGATTCTATATAAGCAGTTCTCCGTATAGTATCTTGATAGTTAGAATTTCCCCCGTCTATAATGATGTCTCCTGGTTCGAGGACTTCCAGCAAATGTTCGATGGTTTCGTCCACCGCCTGCCCAGCCTTTACCATGATCATAATTTTTCGAGGCTTCTTGAGCGCCGCCGCAAAGGAGACAAGATCATGATACCCGCTGATCCGCTTGCCTGCCCCTCGTCCCTGTATAAAACTATCTGTTTTAGAAGCAGTCCGGTTAAACACCGCTACGGCAAATCCCTTGCTCTCCATATTAAGAACAAGATTTTCTCCCATAACCGCGAGTCCGATAAGTCCAATATCTACATTACTCATTTATATACTCCTCTTCCAGAATAACATAGCCTGAATAACCGTGCAAGTCGTTTTTTCCCTGGACCTCCGCCTTGAGGAGGGGCTGCTAGTTGTTCCTCTTTTTCCCCGTTTTCCCTAAATATCCCCGGTACTGAAGCAAGCCCATCTGATCCAGCCGTTTTTGATGCACCTCTAATCGTTGAGCAAATCCGTCAAAATCTTTGAGTTCTTTTGGGGTCCAAAGACCCTCTGAGAGCGCACAGATTCGGGGAAACGTCATATACTCGGCGATTCTGTCTGCATAGATGAGTTCAGACCAAAGATTGCATTGTCCTCCAAGAATAAGCGCCGCCGCTTCATTGCTCATTTCAGGGGTAATCGGATCCATGGTATACGTTTGGTAAACCGTAGAAACTCCTAAATTGCCGGGTTCTTCAGGAGCGTCATAGTGTTTATAGTCAAGATAACAGCCTTCAGAATTGGGAGACATAATCACCGGATGCCCTAAACCGCTCGCCTCAATCCCCCCTTTACTGCCCCGCCACGACATAACCACCACTTCCTTGGGGAGTTTGTACGTTTCGGTATCCTCCAGAACCTCATCCCAGCCGATAGCTGTTTTACCCCGGTCTGCCAACATCTTTGCCAGCTTCACAGTTATCCAGCTTTGGAGTTCTCTGGCTGTAGAAAGCCCTGTTTCCGCAAGCCGCTTCTGGCATTTAGGACAATTATTCCAGCGGTTAAACCATACTTCATCTCCGCCGATATGCACATATTGAGACGGAAACAACGTTACCAAAGCATCAAAACAAGCGGCAGCAAAATCAAAGACAGCGTCGTTTCCCGCGCAGAGAACGTCTTCAAAGATGCCGTACCGATCCTCCACCTGATAGGGACCGCCCGTACATCCTAGTCCGGGATAACAGGCAAGAATGGCGCTTGCATGACCTGGAATGTCGATTTCAGGAATAACTTCTATATGCCGAGCCTGTGCATAGGCCACGATGTCCTGAATATCCGCTTCAGTATAAAAACCCGCGCCTGTATAAACATGGTGGGGAATCTTAATATTCTTCCGTCTGGAACCTATCTCGGTGAGCAGCGGATATGACGGTACCGGCAGCCGCCATCCCTGATCGTCGGTGAGGTGCCAATGAAACCGGTTAATATGATGAAGAGAAAGGGCGTCAAGGAGATTTTTAATACAATCCGGGGTATAAAAATGCCGGGAAGTATCCAGCATAAATCCCCGCCATCCAAAACGAGGATGATCTTCAATATTCACACAGGGAAGCGGGAGCAATCCATCCCGATACTCTGATAAGATAAGCTGACGAAGGGTTTGCAGTCCATGATAGATGCCGCTTCCACAAGCGGCGTACAGGTTTATTGTTTCAGGTTCAATCGAGAGCCGATAGGCTTCGGGGCTTAGAGAAAGGTCTTTGCTGCATCGGATCTTTGCCGCCGCTCCCGCCTCAATGCCGCCGTAATTTTGCTGAAGCTGCTCCTTGAACACCTGTATTTCCCTATGGAAAACCTCATCTCCCTGTATAGGGGGCAGTCCCTTGATTTGAAATAGTCCTTGCCGATATTGGATGGAAACCGGTTGAGGAACAAGACTTATTGTTAGTGCCATTATTTTAACCACCTTAGTCAGCTACCCCGTGCCTAAAGGCAGGAGCTTGGGGCTTTTCGAGGCTTACTCCCCAAGATTTCTACTTCTTCCCCGCTTTTTTTTTTCTTTTTTCTAAACGGGTTTTTCTACGGCGGTTTCACTCCCCTTACCGAGAGCCAGAGCCTCCATATCCATAGACGTTACGTTCCCACGCCGTGTGGGTAGGTCTTTCAACACTTTCATTATCACATAGCCTTTGCCTGCATGTCAAATAGGTTTTCAACCTATCCTGCGCCGCTCTGCCGCCTTATATCCCCAGCCTTTAGGCAGGGAGTAGCTACTGAAAAATTCGGTAGTATAACGTCTTGAATTTATATAATATGAACGCTATACTGCCCTATAGTTGCGCTTTGAGGCGTCGGGATTGAAACGAGTGGAACTATGAATAACCTATTGAACAGTATAAACGCCTATCCTCCCTATCTTGAACCGCTTAACCCGGAACAGCGGGAAGCGGTGGTTCATACCGGAAATCCTCTCCTTATTTTAGCTGGCGCAGGTTCTGGGAAGACCAGAGTTATCACCACCAAGATAGCCTATCTTATCCGGGAAAAAGGCGTGGATCCTCGATCTATTCTGGCAGTAACCTTCACCAATAAGGCGGCGCAGGAAATGGCTGAACGGGCTAGGCTGATTGACGACCGAGCGGCATATACCATGATACGGACGTTTCATTCTTTTGGAGCTTGGTTTTTGAGGCGTAACAGTGCTTTTGCGGGACTGGGATCAGGGTTTATGATTTATGACGATAATGATACGATTTCTCTGCTTTCTCACATTATGGAAAACATTCCCAAGATCGATATAAAACATTTTGCCCGCTGCATTGCCAGAGCTAAAGACTATTTTCTCACTCCTGAGGATCCGCAGCTATCTATCATAGACTACCGGAAAGAATTCCGCGGCGTATACGCCGGGTATGAAGAACGGCTTTGCCAAATCGGTAATGTGGATTTTGGAGACCTTATCAAGAAACCAGTAGAGATTTTGAGAACACATCCTGAGGTTGCGCGGCGTTTCAGGGATCGGTTTCGGGTGGTTTTAGTAGATGAGTATCAAGATACTAATATTGCTCAGTTTGAGCTTTTAAAAGAACTTTGCGGACCAGAAACGTATCTTTGCGTTGTAGGAGACGATGATCAATCTATCTACCGATTCCGAGGGGCTGAGGTGCGAAATATCCTAGAATTTTCCGATAAATTTCCGGGAACTGACGTTATTCGGCTGGAACGGAATTACCGGTCGATCCCGCCGATTTTGAAAGCCGCCTCTTCAGTGGTATCCCATAATCAGCGGCGTTTAGGAAAAACCCTTGTTGCCGAACGAGGACCTGGAAAAAAGCCGGTTTTGGCGTTTCTCCTGAATCAAGACGAAGAAGCCGCGTTTTGCGGGGAGATCATTGAATCATCAGTTCGGTATGCTAAGAGAAAAAAGGCGGCCTATTCTGATTGGGCGGTACTCTATCGGACTAACGCTCAGTCTCTGGGATTTGAGACTGAATTTCTCCGCCGGAATATTCCGTATCGCGTGGTAGGGTCTCTCAAGTTTTATGAACGGGAAGAAGTAAAAGACGCTTTAGCCTTGCTTGCGCTTTTAATGAATCCCCGAGACGAGCTTGCCTTCCGCCGAGTGGTGAACAAACCTTCCCGAGGCATCGGCGCGGCGGCTGTCGGACGGATCTTGACGGAAGCGGCGGACCCCAAAGAGGAGGAGGGAAATCTGCTGACCGCCGCGCAGCAACTGGCTCCGTCCCTTTCAGCAAAGGCTCGTTCCGGGATTGAAGCGTTTCTCAAAGCCCTTGCAAGCGGCGCTGAAACCCTTGCGGACAGTCCGTCTCAGCCGCGGCAGCGCGAAAAACCAAGGAAAACCGCCCAAGAAAATAGAAGCCAAGAACAATTAAATGCCGGAGAAGGGCTTTCAGTTTGTGTTGTCGCCCTAATCCAGAACGCTGGAATCGACGAATATCATCTATCCCATGATGAAATAGCGGGAAATCAGCGGATTAATAACCTTCAGGAATTAGCAAACGCCGCAAGTCTTTATCCCGCAACCCCGGCGGGACTAGAGGAATTTCTGGAACATATCGCGCTTGATCGGTCTTTAGAAGATACTAACCGTCTAAATATGGACAGGGTTACGCTCATTACCCTCCACAATACAAAAGGTCTTGAATTTCGGCGGGTTATTATGACCGGCATTGAACAGGGAATATTTCCCCGATTTGATAGCAAGGGTGAGGAACTGGAAGAAGAACGCCGGCTTTTCTATGTGGGAGCGACTCGGGCTATGGACGAACTGTACCTTTGTTCCACCGCGGCTCGGCGGGTATATGGAAAGTCCCAAACGATGCAGCCCTCTCTGTTTCTGTATGAGCTGGATAAGACTGATTTCCAGATTATAGGCGCCCCTGCTTACGGGTATATCCCTCAAAAATCAGGAACATTGAACCTTGATCATACCCAGGGGTCTGGATCAAAACGAGGGGACTGGGAAATAGGGGATCGACTCTTCCATGAAGAGCAGGGATACGGATCGGTTATCAATATCCAAAACAGTGAAAACGGTCCGGTCTTGAAGGTTCATTTTGATTCCGGCAAAGAGATGCGTTTTTTAGCGTTTCATCAGAACTCCTACATTACAAGGATACACCATGAGCTGTGAAGAGTTGTTGCGGCAGATTGGTCCGGTACTCAGAGCAAGGGATTTCCGGCTGTACACCCAAGGGCGGGGGCGGCTGGTGGATTTATGGCAATTCGGCGGCGCCGCGGTCCTTGGGCATACCCCGTCCGGGGTTGTCCGGGAACTCAAAAACACTGCCGAGCGGGGATTGTTTACCCCTTTTCCTCATCCGCTTGAAAAACGTTTTACCAAGGCTCTGTCTCAGCTTTTTCCAGACAAACAGTACAGGGTATACGCTGACGACGCTTCGCTTCGGCGGTCCCTGACTCAAGCCGGATATGACCCAGAAGCGCCTTTTTGGGATCCGGCTCTGGGTTCTCCCCTATCCTCTGACGCAGCGCCGTCTCTCTGGCGGCCTTTTCTGAAAGAGGATGATCCCTTATCCTTTTCAGCGTCAGAAACCGCTCCTCTTGTAATTCCGATTGTGCCTTGGTCTTTAGCGCCCAAGGTTTTAGTTTTTCCTGAATCTCTTGAAAGGGTTCGCCGATTTCCGCCTTCAGACAGCATATCTCCGGTACTTCTTGCGGGAGCCGCGAGAAGCGTATATGATCTGATAGCCGCCGCTCCCAATCGGGGCAAAGCCGTGTTTCCGGGTATACAAAAAGCTCTTGTGAACAGTCCTTGGCGCAGGCAGGGGATATATCTGAATTACGCTGAACCTCTTGACGATGCATCCTTCATCAGATTGTTTCTTGATTTTCTTGAGAGCGGATTTCTGCTTCCTCCTTATCAAAAGGCTCCTCTGATTCTTCCGGGAATTTTGTCTCCTGGGGAAGAAGCGAAACTTGCGGCTCGATTGATTAACAGCAGGTAATACGATACACTCTAGGTTATGAATATGAAAGCCTTGGTAATAGAAAACCCGGGAGTCTCCCAGGTTCAGACCGTTCCGGTTGCTCCAGTAGGAGAGAAGGATCTGTGCATTAAAGTAAAAGCCTCCGGAATTTGTGGAACTGATGTACATATTTTTAGAGGTGAATACTTGGGGACCTATCCGGTGATTCCGGGGCATGAATTTTCCGGTATTGTTGAAGAAACAGGCATTAAAGTTACTCGGTTTAAAGCAGGGGATCGGGTAACGGTTGAACCGAATATAAGCTGTGATAACTGCCGCGCCTGCCTCAACAATCAGCAGAATTTCTGTGAGCATTGGCGGGGCATAGGCGTTACCCTTCCCGGAGGCATGGCGGAATATGCGGTGGTTCCTGAGAAAGCTGCCTTTTCTATCGGGGAGCTGCCTTTTTTATCCGGCGTTTTTGTCGAACCTCTTTCCTGCGTACTTCACGGGCTTGAGCGAGCCAGAATCAGACTCGCTGATAAGGTATTGATTCTGGGGGCCGGTCCTATTGGCATTCTTTTATCAAAGGCGATTCAGTTGCAGGGAGCTTCCGAGATCACCCAAGTTGACCGGAATCAGGGGCGGCTGGAACTAGCAAAACAAAGCGGCGCAGCAAGGGTATGCGCTTCTCTTGAGGAGCTTGAACCAGATGCTTTTGATGTGGTAGTAGACGCATCGGGCGCTCTGTTTCTCATGGAGCGGGCATTAGATTTTGTGCGGAAAGGAGGAACCCTATTGTGGTTCGGCGTACCTCCCCGGAACGGAACCCTCAAACTGCCGGCTTTCACTGTTTTTGAAAAAGGACTGTTCATGCTTTCTTCCTATACCTCGGTACGGAATTCTATTCAGGCGGTACAACTGCTGGAATCAGGAAAAATTAATGTTACCCCGTTAATTTCTCATCAGTTATCTTTAGAGGAGTTTGTCAAAGGAGTCGAAACTATTGAGAAAGGAATCGACGGGGTGTTAAAAGTAGTGATTCTGCCGGAATCAACTAAATAACGCAATCTAAAGCGTATAAGGAAAGGAGAACCTATGTCCCAGAATATTATTGATCGATTCAGATTAGATGGAAAAACCGCTCTTGTTACCGGAGGCGCTCAGGGTATTGGAGAAGCCTACTGTTTTGCCTTGGGAGAAGCGGGAGCAAAGGTAGCGGTTGTTGACATTAACCGGACCGGCGCGGAAGAAACCGCTCACCGGCTTGAAGCAAAAGGCATTGCCGCGATTGGGCTTGCCGCAGATGTGACTGATCCTGAAGCAGTGAGCCGGATGGTGAAAACTGTTGTAGACAAGTGGGGTTTTCTGACCATTGGGGTAAATAACGCGGGAATAGGGGTTTGGCAGGATGCGCTGCTACAGGACTACAAAGAATGGAAAAAAATTCTTGCGTTGAATCTGGACGCGGTTTTTCTCTGCGCTCAAAGCGAAGCCCAAGAAATGGTGAAGAAAGGGTACGGCAAGATAATCAACACCGCCTCAATGTCCGGGCATATCTGCAACACTCCGCAAAATCAGTGCGCGTATAATGCGTCTAAAGCCGGCGTGCTGCACCTGACTCGAAGTCTTGCTGCTGAATGGGCGCCGAAGAACATCAGGGTAAACAGCATCAGTCCTGGTTATACCAAAACCGCTTTGGTAGATAATCTCCTTGAAACGCCGGAAGGAAAAATTATGCTCCCTCAATGGCTGGCAAAAATCCCGATGGGCAGAATGGGCGGTACCGATGATTTACAAGGAGGCGTTGTATATCTAGCCTCTCCCGCATCGGATTATATGACTGGAGCGGATTTACTTATTGACGGCGGATATTGCTGCTGGTAGGGGCGAAAATCGAGGAACTAAGGGCGTGTTGACACAAAGGAAAAGAAGATATATAGTACATTAAGTTAAGTATATGAAAGTTTAAAATAATCATAAATCCCGTCACTGAGGGATTGGAAATTGTGTAAGTTATTACGAAGATGCCTTTTCATGTTTGCCCA
>JAITHD010000009.1 GCA_031280155.1 Treponema sp.
TGCGGTTTGCGGTGAGCCGGAGTCAAGCCCGGCAGCTTGTATTGCATGGACATGTACTGGTGAACGGGAATAGGGTTAATGTGCCTTCTTATTTGGTGCGTCCCGAAGACGTAATAGAAATTGGAGAATCCGGTAAGAGTCTGGTCATAATCAAGGATGCCTTAAAAGAATTTGGTAAATCCGGGATCATGCCCTGGTTGAAACTTGATCCGGATGACATAAAAGGGACATTCCTTGCTGTTCCGCGACGCAGTGATATAATCGACCTTACAGACATCAAAGAACAGATGATTGTCGAATATTATTCTAAATAAGGAGACTCCATGGCCCGTAAGAACCTTTTAAAAGGATTCAAGCGCCCGAAAACTATCAGTTTTGAGCATGGTGAGCTGAAGTCAAACTATGGCAAGTTTATTGCCGCTCCCTTTGAACCTGGATTCGGGACAACCATTGGCAATACCCTGCGGAGGGTACTCCTTTCTTCGATCCAAGGATATGCGATTACCGCAATTAAGATCACTTCCTATGACGGCGACGGGGTCGCCCACATGGTTTCAAGCGAATTTGAGACCATACCGAATATTGTGGAGGATACTTTAGAGGTTATAAACAATCTTAAACAAATTCGGCTTAGGCTTCCCTCTGACATGGATCAGGATATCCTGCTCTATGAATGGTCCGGCAAGCGGGAAGTGAAAAGCGATGATTTTGAGCGGATTGGGCAGGTGGAAATCCTGAGTACCGGTCAGCATATTATGACCCTCATGGATAACGCCAGACTTGAATTCGAGATTCAGATCGATCTGGGGCGCGGGTATATTCCTTCGGAAACAAATGAGCATTATATTGAGGTGATTGGTACGATTCCGCTGGACGCGATCTTTTCGCCTGTGAAAAAGGTGAAGTATGTGGTTGAGCCGACCAGAGTAGGCCAGCGCAGCGATTACGACAAACTGGTTTTGGAAGTATGGACTGACGGTACTATCAGACCTGACGACGCTTTAGCGGAGGCGTCGAAAATCCTGAAGGATCATTGTTCGGTTTTTATAAACTTTGACGAAAACAATCTAGGGATTGATGACAGTCTTGACGAAGACGATGAGCGGATATGGCAGATTCTGAATACTCCGGTAGAAGAGCTGGAATTATCAGTCCGTTCATCGAACTGTCTTAAAAACGCGAATATTAAAACCATAGGGGAATTGACCCGAAGGACTGAGGACGATATCACCAAAACCCGCAATTTTGGGAAGAAGTCCCTCCAAGAAATAAAGGAAAAACTTAGAGAGTGGAACCTGAGTTTAGGAATAACCGACCTCAGCGTCTTAAAAAACGTGGTAAAAATTACCCCTCCAAAGGAAATAGAAGATGAAGCATAAACGAGGTTTTAACCCTCTTGAACGGATGGCGGCTCATCGGAAAGCCCTTCATCGTAATATGGTGACCTCTTTATTCAGATATGAGCGGATTCGGACTACCAAGGCTAAGGCTTTGGAAATTCGCCGAAGCGCTGAGAAACTGATAACCCGCGCAAAGATCGATTCGGTTCATAACAGACGGATTGTTTCAAGCCGTCTGTTTGATGAAGGCATTGTAGCAAAACTGTTTACCGATATTGCCCCTCGTATGAAGGAGCGTCCCGGGGGATATACCCGGATTCTTAAACTCGGTGAGCGGGCGGGGGACGCGGCGGAGATTGTTATCCTTGAATTGGTAGACTATAAGCTGAAAACAGAGGAAACCTCAGATAAGCAGGCTAAGAAAGCCGCTAAAAAAGAAAAGGAACAGGCTGGGGCAACCGGGTAAACAAATATAAAAGGGAGAACTACATAATGTCTAAGGCACACAGAGGAAAAGGAATCCGTGAGTTATTTTCTCATGGACGAGGGGAATGTTCGGTTTGTAAAAGAAGCAACGTAAAAGTCCTTTATGAACAGGAAGCAGGCGGGGCAAAGATAAAAGTCTGTAAGATTTGTAAAGCGGCGATTAAGCATGGCAAAAAGAAATTAGGCTAATATAATATTCTAAAAGCCTACGTTTTTTAGAATATTTTCTTTACCTCCTTTACCGGTATGTTCCGTAGAATATACCGGTTTTTATCGGGTTAATAATGAGCCGCTGCGTATTCTACCCAGCCTCCAGCTTCCACCAAGGCGCGTTCAAAATTTTTGAGCGTAAAATCTACGGTTTTTTCCGTACCTTTCGCTTTGAAAGTGAGGAGACTATTTTCGATATCCACGGAAATAATTGTTTCGGTTCCGGCAAATTCCCTGAATAATTCGTCTAGGATTGGAGCAGGAAGCTCTAGGGCAAGCATACCGCAGTTGTACATATTTTGCCTGAAGATCCGGGCAAAACTTTCAGCAATCACGATATTGATGCCGTTTACCTCAAAAACCCATGGCGCGTGTTCCCGGGAACTGCCGCACCCGAAATTCGATCGGGAAACAATAGCGCCTTTTCCAACCGCCTTTTTGGGATCAAAATCTTTGAGTTTCAAATCTTCTAATAGATACGGCTTTAAGGCTTCTTTAGAATTCTCGGTCAAATATTTTGCCGGAATAATTTCATCAGTGTTGATGTCGTTTCGATCCAAAAACAACACAGACCCGCCGAATGTTTTCATTGCTATACTCCTTCCTTATAACCAGCGTTTACTATCACTACGCTACATCTTCTGCGGTTGCGAGGCTGCCTGCTATTGCAGTAGCCGCCGCTGAAGCGGGACTCATCAAATGCACCATGCCTCCCTTGCCCATACGTCCATAAAAATTGCGGTTTGTCGTGGAAGCACAGACTTCCCCTTCAGCCAGAACGCCGTTGGACATCCCAAGACAAGCGCCGCAGGTAGGATTGGTAATACAAAAGCCGGCTTCTAAAAATATCGAAATCAGCCCCTCTTTCAAGGCTTGTGCATAGACCCCATGAGTGGCAGGGGAAACAATGGCTCTAAGGGTTGGAGCAATTTTCCTGCCTTTCAATACTGCCGCAGCTTCCCGGAGATCTTCAATGCGCCCGTTTGTACAAGACCCTATGTATACCTGATCCACCAACGTTTCCCGCAATTCCCTGATAGGTTTTACCTGATCCGGCTTGTATGCCACGGTTGTTAAGGGTTCTAAACAAGAACAGTTGATAGTTACGGTATCAACATACGCCGCATCGTCGTCGCTCCGCCATTGGGCAAAATCAGCCAAGGCTTCCGCTTTTGTTTTGTACGTCTCCTTGATGAATTCCCAGAGATAGTCAAGAGTAATCTGATCAGGCATACAAACCCCGCAGGTTGCCCCGGCTTCTACAGCCATATTGCAGATCGTCATCCTGCTTTCCATACTCATAGCGTCAATCACGGTTCCTCGAAATTCAGCTGCTTTATCAGTGGCGCCAGCGACGCCAATCTTGGCAATCACTGCAAGAATCACGTCTTTAGCAAAAACGCCTTTTTTGAGGGTTCCGGTAAGGTTAATCCGCAGCGTATCAGGACGTTTGAATGCCGCCACGCCTTTGAGAATCCCCACTTCTAAATCGGTAGTCCCTACGCCGGCGGCAAAAGCGCCGAAAGCTCCGTGGGTACAGGTATGACTGTCTCCCATAATAATCGTGTATCCTGGTCTGACGAAGCCTTTTTCCGGGAAAATGGCGTGACACACCCCGTTTTGTCCAATATCAAAAAAATCCTTGATGCCCTGCCGTCTTGCCCAGTCTCGAAGAATCTTTCCCTGTTCCGCGGTTTTTGAGTCCTTTGCGGGACTTACATGATCAATTACTGCTTTGATCTTTGAAGCGTCAAAAACCTTGTCCAGCTTTTTACTCACCAAATCATTGACGGCAATAGGCGTGGTGATTTCATGACAGAATACCTGATCCAGTCTCAGCACCCAGGTTTCGCCAAAAGGCTTATCCACCAAATGGGAATCAAATATTTTTTCCGCTAACGTTTTACCCATAGTTCATTCCTTTTCTCTAAGAGGATGTTACCTATATACTTAAAGTTACTGCATTATGTCAAGTTGTATTATGTATCATTTTTATATCTTTCGTCATGCCTTTCTATTGGTAATATGAAATATCTGACAATATAATTAAAACAAGGAGTTTTCTATGAGTCGTGGAGCAGTTATAACAAATGATAATTTTGAAGCAGAAGTTCTTAAATCGCCAGTACCGGTTCTGCTGGATTTTTGGGCCCCCTGGTGCGGACCTTGTAAAATGATAGCCTCTGTACTGGAAGAGCTTGCACAGAAATATACAGGGCGTATTAAAATCGCTCAAGTCAATGCTGAGGAGGAAACCGACCTTGTTGCCATACATGGGCTCTCATCGGTTCCTGCGTTGGTTATATATAAAGACGGAGGAATCTTCCGCAAAAGAATCGGCGCTCTGCCTAAACCCCAAATAGAAGACCTGTTTAAAGACATTATATAGAAAGAAAGCGAAACAAAGGCTTTTTGGTACTTGCAATATATTCTTGTTCT
>JAITHD010000011.1 GCA_031280155.1 Treponema sp.
TTTCATTGCGCAAATACGGTATTAAAGTAGCACTGAATAATTCTCGATTGAATTATTCAGTGCTTCCCTAGTTAAGCAAAGGTTAGGGCGCGATCCCGCCCTGTCAACAGGGTTTTAAGAGAGTTTCCAAAGGGGGTAGACATCGAAAAAAGATGTTTTTTCGATGCTTCCCCTGGAAATCCCCAAAAGAGGTACTGTATGAAAATCCAACACAAATACGCTTTGGCGGGATCGCTTTTCGTGCTTCCATCGTTTCTCTACTATTTGTTTGTCTTCCTGTATCCGCTCGCGCTTTGCCTGTTTAATTCATTAAACAGGGTAAATCTGCTTATGGGTACAGGTACGTTTATCGGATTACGGAATTTTACCAACCTGTTTGCCCGCGCCGATTTTTTGAGTTCAGTTAAAATTACCATTAATTACGCGGTCATTACTCTTCCCGTTCTGCTTATTGTAACGATCTGGATCGCCAATGCCCTTGCCCAGATTAAAGGCAAGTTTTCAAACCTTTTAACTACGCTGGTATTTCTTCCTTTTATGGTTTCAATGGTGAGCGCCGGAATGGTCTGGGATTGGCTCTTTGATCCCAATCTGGGGCTTATCAACAACGTGCTGCGCTTCCTTCATATTTCAAATCCGCCCGCATGGCTGCGCGCTACCAATACCGCGCTGGTATCCACGGTGATTATTACCGTATGGATACGCTCGCCTTTCAGCATTATGATCCTTTACGGCGGCATTAAAAACGTACCTGAAGATCTGTACGAAGCCGCGGAACTGGACGGCGTTGATTCTTTTCATCGTTTTTTTAAGATAACCCTGCCCCTTATCAATCCGCAGATGATCCTGGTATTAACCCTGGAAACTATTTATGTATTCAAGGCTTTTGATCAGATATATGTGGCAACCGCCGGAGGTCCCGCCGGCGTAACAAAAACCATTATGATCTATCTGATAAAGGATATATTTATGCAAAATTACGGCATGGCGTCTTCTTTAACCGTGCTTATCCTCATTGTATTGTTTATTATCAGCCTGACACAACAGCTTATTCTAAAACGGAAAATTGAATATTAAGGCGGAGTATGATATGGGAATTAAAGAAATAGCCGGAAAAATAATAACCGTTATTTTATTGATTTTTTTCTTTGTTTTTATATTGATCCCATTTCTTATGATAGTGCTTACCGCGTTAAAGACATCTCCTGAAATAATGGATATGCCCAACCGTACCTTGTGGCGAAGGCTTATGCCCGATTCGTTCGCCAATTTTGAAAATATTAAGGCGGTGTTCTTCGGCTACGCTTCCCAGCTTAACGGCGTTCCCTTTTACCGTTTTATTGCTAATTCAATAATTGTTACCTTCTTTTCGCTTATACCGTCGCTCGCTCTTGCCTTAACCGCCGCATACGGGTTTGCGAAGTATCAGTTTCCCGGAAAAACGCTTTTGTTTTACCTTTTTCTCGGCCTTGTGATGATACCCATGGAGATGATATCCATTCCCCTGTTTTTGATTGTGTCCCGAATCCGTCTTATCAATACTTATCCCGGCATGATGATACCGGGTTTTATCTCCGCCTTCGGGACTTTCCTGCTTAAAGCCGCCATGGAGCCTATTCCTGATTCCTATATTGAGGCGGGCCGTATAGACGGCGCGGGAGAATTCTGGATATTCAGAAAAATAATTACCCCAATGACGCAGGCTTCAATCGTCACTTTTATCGTAATAAAGGCGACATGGAGCTGGAACGATTTTTTCTGGCCGCTCCTTGTCGTAAACGAGGAGAGAATGAAAACCGTTACCCTGGGGCTCGCTAAATTTTCCAGCGATCTTTTTAAGGAATACGGCCAGTTAACTTCGGGTGTATTAATCAGCATACTCCCTCTGCTGTTGGTTTTTATTTTTTGCAATAAATATATCAAGTCCGGCCTTATGAGCGCCGGGATCAAAGGTTAAGGAAGGAATTATGATTATCAAGGATGTTTCATTTGATTTAGCGCTGCCTTGTAAGCCATTCAAGCATTTTTTCAGGGCAACCGGCTATGCAAACGCGGATTATACCTATGCTCCGCGCTTGCGCCGCATGTATGACTGTCTGGAATCTTACCGCGGATATCCCCTTTATATGCGGCTCCACAACATACTCACCCTTCATGGAAAAGGCGATGACTATATTCTGCGTGAAGGGAGGGACTATGGCAATCCTGAATGGGATCAAAAGCGGGTGGATATAGCCGTTGGCGTTGATGGGGAGGGGAACCTTACCTATAACTGGGAACTGGTGGACAGGGTATACGATATTATTATAGGCCATGGCATGCGCCCCATTGTTGAAGCGGTGTATATGCCCCAGGTGATCTGCCAAAGCCCGGAGAAATTCTATCTTCCCAAAGATTTTAACCTGTGGGAAAAAATTATCGCCGCATATGCCCGGCACTGGATCGAGCGTTACGGCATTGAAGAAGTCCGTCGATGGTATTTTGAGGTATGGAATGAACCGGACAATCACCAGGAATGGGTTGACGATCCTTCTTCATTCTTCGCGCTTTACGATTATTTTGAATCCGCCTTGCATGGCGTTGATCCTGAACTTAAAGCGGGCGGCCCGGCGGTTAAACAGTGGGAAGGGGGCAAGTCTATTTTCAAGGCTTTTCTCGCGCACTGCGATCATGGGGTTAATTATAAAAACGGCGCTTTTGGAACCAGGCTTGATTTTATTTCAGTGCATTGCAAGGGGGGCCATCCTACTCTGGTAGGACCTTCAATAGATTATATGTTTAATACTATACGGGAATACGCCGCCATGCTCAAAGAGTTTACCAAATACGGAAAGACTGAATTTTTTAATGATGAGTCTGACATTGTGTGGGAAGGAAATATGGTCGTTAACCACAAAATCTGGCTTAACTTCCGCAACACCCACTACGCCCCCGGATTTACCGCGAAAATGATCTACACCTATTCCTCGGTGGTTGAAGACGAACTTGGCTTAAATCTGAGTATCGTAGACAGTGATAACTGCCACCTTACTTGGGAAAAATCCTTCTTCTCTGGAAACCGCAGCCAGTTTACCCCGCTCGGCGAAATCCCCTGTACCGATCTTGTTCGCAAACCCATTTTTAACATCTTTCCCCTGCTCGGCGCGCTGGGAAATGAACGCTATATTCAAAAACCAGATGATCCTGAGTACGGCCTTAAATATGGTGTAATAGCGACCAGGAACAGCGGCTGGGGCTACGCCTTCCTGCTCTGGAATTTCGAGGACGGCCTCCCGGATGACGTAAACGAAAGAACTATAAAGCTCCATCTTAGTAACCTGGACAGCCCGGCAATATTTGATCTGCTGCATTTCCGTATAGACGAAAACCACTCCAATGCCTACGCCGTTTGGCAAAAAATGGGCAAACCCTGGCCTCTCAGCCTTGAACAGGTGAAGGAACTGCGCAAGGGCGACGGGCTTGAACTATGTGAAAATCCCAGGAACATTCAGGGAAAAACTTTTGATATGGACTTTACCCTTCCCATGCACGGGGTAAGCCTTCTTATAATGGTAAGACGGGGACAAGCGATACCCGAAACCGCTTTTGTAAAAGGCCCCGAACTGAGCGTCGAAACCGGCGCGCTTGGCGGCAAACAGATCTTTATCCGCTGGGCGTATTCAGCGCGTCCCGATCTGGCCGGATATAAAGTCTACCGCGGTGAAGGAGACGGCCCTCTGGAGCTTATCAATAGGTATCAAGCCGCCTATAATGCGTATTATACCGATCTTGAGGTAACGGAAGGACGAGCGTACACATATACTGTCTCCGCTGTTTACGCCGACGGATCGGAAAGCGTGAAACTGCCGGTAAACAGCATTATCGTATAACAGAAGTTCTGGGATAGCGGTGATTAATGTAACGCTAATCACCGCTTCCTTAGAGGCTTTTTAATTTGAAAGTTCCTTTATATGAAGGATGTTTTCATAACCTGAATGAATGACTACATCCTTTCTTACCGCATTGAGCGCCGAATAACGCCATTCGCCGGGAGGTATGCCCGCGTTTTTTTTAAAACTGCGGGAGAATTGATGTACATTTGAAAAGGCAAGAATTTCGCTGATATACTTGATGGTAAAGTCGGTGTTTTTAAGCATCTCCCGCGCTTTAAATATTTTATATTCCTCGATAAATTCAACCGGCGTCCGGTTCATTTCCTGATGAAAAATTTTGCTCAGATACCGGTAGGAATAATGCATCTCCCTTTCAAGGATAGCCGCGTCAATATGTTCCTGGTAATGATTTTTGATATATTCGAGCAGTTTTTCTATTACGGGGGAAATGTTCTTGTGCGTTAAAAAGTCAGGCGGAGATCTTTCAATAGTTTCCTTCTGGCTGGTTCTACGGATAAGTTCAATCAGTATCTGTCCTAAAAGAAGCTGGCAGTTTTCTTCATACAGAATTTCCCGGACATTTCCGTTCTCCCGAATACGTTCAAGACCGTTATATATCTCTTCTCCGGTAATATCAATGATACCGGGCAGGCGTTTACAATATCCCGCAAGTTTTCGTGAATGTACTTTGAATTTGGTATCCAGCGTTTTCAGGCCGCCGCCGCTTATATCAATAAATCCGTGACTCATACCAGGCCGGAAAAACAGTATCTTGGGAGAGTTAATCCGGCGGCAGCCCCCATCCAGTGTCAAAGTAAAGTCGCCGTTTATACAATAGATAAGCTGGTAAAAATCTTTATGAGCATGCGGAGAAAGCTGCCAATTTGACTTATAGTCAAAGCGGGAAATCCAAAGGACTTCAATATCATTAAAGCAGTCAGCCATTATGCACCTTTCCCGCCTTATTAAGATTAGTTTTATTTTTCATTTGACTCAATATGCAGTTTCGGCATCGTCGTGATTTCATTGCTTTTTTCGTCTATCGCCACCTGTCCCAGTTCAATTGTGGAAACGCCGTCTTAATTG
>JAITHD010000016.1 GCA_031280155.1 Treponema sp.
TCAGGCACCGCGCCAACCTTTACAGGTTAAACGCCCCTCTATTGCGCGGCTCTCCAAGGCGACCATGGTACTCAAAATATCGCTCAAATCCCTTCAAAAGACAAGACTTGTTTTCCGGCACAAGCCCGTAAATATCCCCCGAATTAGAGCTATATTAGAGTTTCTAATTATGGGATACGGCATTGACTCACTGACAGAGCCAGGCTATAATAAATACTATAATTTTGCGTCCATGGAGACGCGGTATAGGCGTTGTGGAAAAACAAGCCGGATCGAGGGATACCCCTCTGTCCGGCTTTTTTTATTGGGATTGGAGGATAAAATGGCAAAGAAACTTCTCATTCTTGACGGCGAATATTTCTTCTGCGATGACGAATCGGGGACTTTAAAGAAAGTGGTAATTAAAGAAGATATCAATATCAAAGAATTGTCTGACAAACAGGCAAAAGAGTTGCTGCTGCTCATCAGCGATAAAGAATAGCTACTGTGGAGAAATTTGAAAAGAAATGGGATGGAATTGAACACCAATCCCCGGCCCCTAAACTTGAAATTTTCACCAAGGGCGATCCCAATAAACCTGATATTACCTATTTCCCCGCCCCCAAGGCTGAAAGATGGTCAAAACTCCTTGGGTATACCTTCACTGAATCAGTTGATGATTTGGAAGGCTCTTTTTCATTTACGGTTGAAAATGAGGAAGTCAAAAAAGAAGAAAAATCTGTTTTTGACCTTATCCCGGTTCGGAGCATTGTAAAAATTTACGAAGGGGATTTAGAAAACGCGGTTTTTATTGGCATTATCCGGCAACGGCAAATTAAAAAAAGCATGACATCCCAGGGAATAAAACGGTCAGTAGTCTTTAGCGGTAAAAGTATAATCAGTTGCGTAGCGGAGTATACTCTGTCTCTGGATATACGGATTCATAATATTGCTGAACCCATGTCCAGAAACAAAGATTTAACTGACAGGCTTACCAGGAAAAAGGAGAAAGGCGATCTTCTGACCATTAAAGACTTTATGAAAGAGACCTGGGAGCACTTCAAAAAAGTATCTGAAGAGGCCGGCATATCAACGACGGGGGTAGCGGATATTATCAAAAAATTTATAGGAGGCGGCAATCCCAATACATTCATAAAAGTAACCGGGATAAGGCAGACCTTACACTATGACATAGCATGTGTTTTTTATAATGCCGCAAATAACGTCATAGTCGATGTATGGAGAAATATCTTACCGGAAAATGTCTATGAATTTTTTTCCCGGTGTGAAGATGGGGAGCCAAAGATTATAGCCCGCCAGGTGCCATTTGAGCCTGAAGATTGGTCAAGCCTTGATATTTATATGATAAGCCCCATATCGCTTACCGCTTATGAACTTGATTTGAGCGATGAAGAAGTTTATACGGCATTTGTGTCTTATATCATCGGTTCGGCGAGGGAAAGAGAATTTTATTTGGGGGTATACCAAACAAGCAAAGATGATATTGTGGCTCATGACCGGAAAAAACAAAAGATTTACGGTTTCAAGCCGATGGAATTAAATTTTGTAGGATATGACCGCCAGGGAAATTCGCCTAAAGAGGACGGAAACAGAGCAGCCTTGATCGAAGAACTTAGAGAGCTAAATAAGATGGCCCTTTACTGGTATTCGCGCTTGGATGAAATGTATTCCGGCAGCATAACGGTCATTACAGACTTCAATAAACCGGAAACGAATCCCCGCGCCGGTTGCCGGGCCGGATTTTTGGGCGGGGAATTTTACATAAATAAAGCCGAACATTCATGGAATTTCGGAGGCACGCCCACCATAAAACTCACGGTGTCCAGGGGCATGATATACGATAATAGCGGAAAAATGAAAGATGGAAAGGATGGCACTATTAGAAATGTTGGCAGCAGATTCCGTGAACTTGAAAAGGAGAACGGCTAAATGGACATTATTGTAAAACGCCAGGAAACTACGCCGGTACCGGTACAGCGGAAAAGAGGAGGGCCGCCTTCCATGTTCCGCATTGGAGAAAAAGGCAGGGTACAGGAGCTTCATTCTGAAGATAATACCGTTGATGTGCTTCTGGATTCCGGCGTGTACTTAAAGCATGTGCCGGTAAGAAGCAAGGGATGGGTCATTTACCAGGAAGATTCAGAAAAAGACTTCAATGCCGGAGGGCGGGACCTTCCCCCGCTGCATACGCGGGTATTTATTTTAATGCCAACCGGAACCTATTATGATTGTTTTGTGCTTTGCTCCCTGTTTTCGACACCTGATAAAGCGGAACCGTTTTTGGCGGATGACCGGGAAAGAATACAAGAGATACAAACGCCTGGCTGGTGGCACATTACCAATGACAATGATACCGGAAGCCATAAGGCGGTATCACCGGATAAAAAAACCAGCCGTAACCTTGATTATGGATCAAAAGACGAACCACTAGATCCGCCGGAATTGCATGAACAGTTATTTCACGATGAAGACAATGATGATCCTGGGTTAAAGCTGGATGTTATTTCCGGGAAAAGTGTTGAATTTGAAATGTTCGCGGAGGTTATGTATAAACTTTTCAAGGGAGACTTTATTTCCCTGGAAGAGAAACTGGATAAATACTATACGAACCGGGCAAATGTATATACCGACATTGAAAAAAATGAAGAAACCAGAGTACAGCGGAATTCGTTGCATGAATCAAATAATACCGATATTTATTCGGCAACGCCGATTGGAATAAAAGGAACTGAAACACAGTTGGGCGGTGATGTTTTACAGGTGTTTTTTGATGATCTGGCCAAGGCATGGAATCAATATCCTGTCATAATTCCGCCTGTACCCTGGCCTCCCGGATTGCCGGTGCCTCCGGCTCCGCCGATTATTAACATGGCCCTGAATGGCATTAAACTGCAAACCCTGCGGGCCATTGCGACAGCTAAAGCCAGCTGCGCTAAAACTCTGAAATAAAGGAATAACATTATGGCAATGACAAAAGAAGGCATGGCGGCAGCGGTTATCGCAAAAATTGAAGCCGCTTACCATCCCGATACGCCATTACCAGAACAGGCAATGAATGAATACAAAAAGTGGTATGAAACGGTTTTTGACGGCGTCATTGAATATGTAAAAGCAAATATGGATGTTCTTGACGGGGAGGTATCATAAAATATGAAGGATACGAAGGAACCGGAGTTTTTACGGAATCGTAGGCCGCAGTATTTGGCGAATGTCGGAGATAATAAGCAGCTTTACAGAAAAGCCTATCTCATGGAATTTGTTGGTGAAGACGGCGGCACATTGGAGGTGTTTACTTTTTCAATTCCCCCGGAAAGTGAAGAATTAACCTATTCGCAGCGTAAAACAGAAACCAGGACTTTTGGCGGCCTCCATGTTGACGAATATGGTACGGACGCGGTAAAGATTATGCTTTCCGGCTCAACAGTGAATCAGGAATTGAAACGAATATACAAGGGCGGCAAAGAAGAAGATAGATTGTTAAGCGGTGAAGGTGAAATATATCATCTCCGCGATCTCATTGAAAAGTATAAAAGTATAGAGTTTTTACAAAAAAATACCAAAGTATATTTGTATGATTTATCAAAAACAACCGGGCAGAGCGTTATAAAGAATTATTGGCAATTCTTCAATGGCGATTTTAAGATAAGACGAAGCTCTGATAAACCATTCACCTATAAATATACATTGGAAGGCACAGGAGTCCCGCCTGAAAAAGATCAAACTAATTTTATATTCCCTAAATTGACAGATAGACAAGTTGATGAGCTTGTTACGATTATGAAAGGCTTAATTTCGGTCATAGATTTTATTGACGGTATAAACGCCAAAGTAAATAATGTATTGGCTGAAGTGAAAAAAGCAAGC
>JAITHD010000141.1 GCA_031280155.1 Treponema sp.
GAAACCATGAACACCGGCGAAAATCGAAAGGTCTTGCATCATCTGCTTCGGGGACAACTGGGAAAACCGGTTATCCATGACGGTAAAGACCTGGGGGCTTTTTACCGTCAGGAATTGGATCGATTTTCCGGTTTTGCTGACGCGGTTCACACCGGCAAGTTCAAAGGAACTACCGGCAAGCCCTTTACCACAGCAGTACAGATCGGCATAGGCGGTTCAGATTTGGGACCCCGGGCATTGTACCTTGCGCTGGAGAATTGGGCGGCTGCTGAGGGTAAACGCCGTTTACAAGCAGGGTTTATCTCCAATGTTGACCCTGACGATGCTTCCCAAGTGGTTGGGTCTGTGCCGTTGGATCAGACCCTATTCATACTGGTTTCCAAGAGCGGAACCACCCAAGAAACCCTGGCGAATGAACTGTTCGTCAAGGATAAGCTGACCAAAGCGGGACTGGATCCGAGCAAGCAGATGGTAGCGGTTACGAGTGAAACCAGTCCGCTCGCGCATAATCCGGCGTATCTGGATTCTTTTTACATTGATGATTTTATTGGAGGCCGTTATTCCTCCACTTCAGGCGTCGGCGGCGTAATCCTTTCGCTGGCTTTTGGGGCGGATACATTTAAAGACCTCTTAGCCGGCGCCCATGAAGCGGATAAGTTTGCCCTGGAACCAAAGGTCTTGCAGAATGCAGCCCTGCTGGACGCGCTTATCGGCGTGTGGGAACGGAACTTTTTGGGTTATCCCTATACCGCGATTCTGCCTTACAGTCAGGGGCTTTCCCGTTTTCCCGCGCACTTGCAGCAGCTTGATATGGAATCTAACGGCAAACGGGTAAATCGAGAGGGACATCCCCTGTCCTATCCAACAGGACCCGTAGTCTTTGGAGAACCCGGAACCAACGGGCAGCATTCGTTTTATCAGCTCCTCCATCAAGGCGCCGATATAATACCGCTCCAGTTTGTAGGCTTCACAGACAGCCAGCGGGGAGACGACATTACTGTAGACGGCTCAGTAAGCCAAACGAAACTCAAAGCGAATCTTGCGGCTCAGATTGTGGCTTTTGCCAAGGGCAAAACAGACCCTAACCAGAATAAAGAATTCTTGGGATGCCGTCCGTCGAGCCTCATCTACGGCAAACGCCTGACCCCCAAAACCTTGGGGTCCCTCCTCGGGCACTTTGAAAACAAGGTTATGTTTCAGGGCTTGGTCTGGAATCTCAACAGTTTTGATCAGGAAGGCGTACAGCTAGGAAAAGTCCTTACGAAAAAGGTTTTATCCGGCAATTCCGGAGACCCCGCGCTGGATGCGTACAGCGCACTGCTGGGCATATAGGCTCGCATCTGCCCTTGCCTAAAGGCAGGAGTTTTACGGCAAACCGGATAAAAAGAAGCGGTGTGGCATTGCGGGTTTAAAGCCTCTTGAATACCGCTTCTCTCTTCTTTTCTTTTCTTCGGCTCCCCTCAAGATCAGGCGGCTAATCCAGCCAGCCCTATAGGGAAAATTACCGATAGCTAAGACTCGGTTATACAGCATATACTAAATTATTCTGATTTTTATTGACTTATTTATGGAGGTTTTTATGAAATTAAGAAAAAATAGGGGGGGGGGGGGGGTATTACTGCTTTTGAGCGTTATTTCCCTATATACAAGCTGTAGTGGGAAGCAAGAGGCGCCGAAAAGCGATGATCCGCGATATCCTATAACGATTTCAATTTTTACGCAGGAACAGCAGCAACAGCCGCCGGCGGATAACAAAATCTATAAATGGATAAAAGATAATCTTAATGTAACTTTCAGTTGGGATATTCTCGTAGGCGAGATTGCCCAAAAACGGGGGGTTATGATTGCCGGACAGGACTATCCTGATCTAATTGAAATCAATGAAACCCAATTTATCGAAGCCGGCGCCCTGATCCCGCTGGAAGATTTGATTGAACAGTATGGACCGAACATCAAACGCCATTACAAAGATGTATGGGAACAGATGAAATGGGATGACGGGCATATTTATTACCTTATTAACTGGGGAGTTTATGAAGGAGCTGATCAGAGTCCCTATTATGGAGATTCCGCATTATGGGTGCAGAAAGAGGTATTGAAAGATGCGGGGTATCCTCACATTACCACCGTGGATGAATATTTTGACCTTCTTATCAATTACGCTCAGAAATATCCCACGATAAATGGGATGCCTACTATTCCGTTTACGATTCTTACCTATGACTGGCGGGCGTTTTGTCTGATAAATCCGCCGAATTTTCTTGCTGGATATCCTAACGACGGAAACGGAACCATTGATCCTGCAACAAAAAAATATAAATCCCTCCTGCCCCAGGATATTTCTAAGCGATGGTTCAAAAAGCTCAATGAACTCAATGATCAGGGCTATATTGACAGGGCTTGTTTTGTGGATAACTACGATCAGTATCTGGCGAAGATAGCTTCCGGGCGGGTTCTGGGACTCCACGACCAGCGGTGGCAATTTCAAAGCGCTGACGATGCGCTGCGGGATCAGGGACAATACAACAGAACTATGGCGCCTCTTCCCATTGTATTTGACCAAAGTATTCGTCCCCGATACCGGAACCGCAAAGTTCCCAACATCGGTCGGGGCATAGGGATCAGCATCAAAGCAAAAGACCCGATACGAATTATTCGGTTTCTTAACGAGTATTTGAGTGAAGAAACCCAGCGGATTATCGAGTGGGGCATTGAAGGAGAAGATTGGCAGCGGGACTCAAAGGGCGCTCCCTATCGCACGCCGGAACAGCGGTCCCAGCAGAAGGACGAGATTTGGCGGCTCCATAACCGAGGGGAACTGCTCCGAAATCCTTTCCCCAGTTGGGAAGGCTCTTTTACTGACGGCTATCCTACGGTGTTAGACGATGTATTCAGCGAGCGGGAAGCCCTGACCCGTCCTGAAGATTTGGAACTTTGGGCAGCCTACGGCGTTACCAGCAACAACGAACTTATGGATAAAGACCCGCCTCCTAATGAACTGTGGTTCCCTGCTTGGTCTATGCCTAATCCGCCGGACGGGTCAGACCCTCAGATCGCCTGGCAGCGGTGCGAGCAAACCTACAAGAAATATCTGCCTCAGATTATCCTGGCGCCACCGGCGGATTTTGAACGCCTCTGGGCTGAGTATACAGCGCAGCTTGAAAAAGACGGGGTCGCCAAGTACGAAACGTATATGCAGGAACGATTAGACCTCCGGATTAAACAATGGAGCAAATAAGGAGGGGTCCAGTGATACAGAAACCTAAAACCTTTGCCCAAAGAGCCTTTGATCAGCGCCAGTTGATCCTAATGTCTGTACCTTTGGTTCTTTATGTTATTTTATTTTCATATATCCCCCTTTGGGGCTGGACTATGGGGTTCCAGAATTTCAAACCCGCCCGAACCTTTAGCCAGCAGGAATGGGCGGGGTTCAAGTGGTTTATCTTTCTTTTTCAGGACGAGATATTTCTGCGGACTGTGCGTAACACCCTAGCAATGAGCCTTATCAACATGACCTTGGGTTTTATTACGGCGATTTTCTTTGCCCTCATGCTTAATGAGCTGCGGAATGTCGGCTTTAAGCGGGTAGTACAAACCGTCTCATATCTGCCTCACTTTCTCTCCTGGGTCATTGTTACCGGACTGGTGGCTTCCATGCTGGCTGTCGAAAACGGCGCTGTCAATGATGTGCTGACGGCGCTGGGGATCATCAAAGAGCCGGTGCTGTGGCTTTCAATACCGAAATATTTCTGGGGCATCATCGGCGTCACCTATGTCTGGAAAGAAGTAGGCTGGAATACCATTATTTATTTGGCGGCTATTGTGGGCATTGATCCTGCCCTCTATGAAGCCGCTGAGATTGACGGCTGTAATCGATTCAATAAAATGCTGCACATTACCCTGCCGGGGATCAAGGCTACGATAATCATTATGCTGATCATGGCGGTAGGGCATATCCTTGATGCAGGTTTTGAGATGCAGTATCTCTTGAGAAATGGACTGATTCAGGACGTAGCGGAAACAATAGACATTTACGTCCTGAAATACGGTATCCAGAGTTCCAATTATTCCCTAGCCACCGCCGCGGGGATGTTTAAAAATCTGGTCAATATCAGTTTGATCCTGATTGCCAATACCCTGGCAAAACGGGCGGGAGAGGAGCGGTTAATATGACAGCAAAACAAGCGGCCCAATTAGAAGATCGTATTTTTAATGTGATTAATCACCTATTTATGCTGGTCCTTGTGGTGATTACGCTGTATCCCTTTTGGAATACTGTTGCGGTTTCCTTTAACGACGCAATGGATACTATCCGGGGAGGCATATCTTTTGCTCCCCGTAAATTTACGCTCCAAAATTATAAGGCGGTTTTCGCCTCAGGAACCATTTTCAACGCGTTTTTTATATCCCTTGCCCGGACGGTTATTCAAACAGGTGCCGGCGTTTTTTTTACGTCTATGATCGCCTTTTGTCTGTCCCGAAAAGAATTTATATTCCGCAAGCCTTTTACTATTGTCCTGGTTATCTCAATGTACTTAAACGCCGGTCTTATTCCCTATTATTTTCTTATGCGGGGATTGCATCTTACCAATACCTTTCTAGTCTACATTGTACCGGGAATCGTGAATGTATTTAACTTCGTTATTATCCGCACCTATATGCACAGCCTGCCGGAAAGTATTATTGAATCCGCCAAGATCGACGGCTGCGGGGATTTCCTCATTTTTATTCGTATTATTCTGCCTCTCTGTATGCCTGTGCTGGCAACAGTAGCCCTATTTGTGGCGGTGGAAGCCTGGAACGCATGGTTTGATACGCTCATTTATAATTCCGGCAGAGCTTATCTTCACACCCTTCAATATAAACTGATGGAATTCCTGCAATCGAGCCAAAGTCAGGCTAAAGGAGCGGCGGATATTGGGGCTATGGGTATGGGCGGCAATACCGCTATGGTAACGCCTGTAAGCATCCGGGCGGCGATTACGGTTGTGGCCGCAGTACCCATCTTGGTTGTGTATCCGTTTATGCAGCGGTATTTCGTGGTTGGGCTTAACGTCGGAGGCGTAAAAGAATAGCCAAAAAAACAGCAAAGGGAGTGCCGCCTATCTGGAAAGGACTCTTGCGCTAGGACCAAGCCGACCGGTGATTGATCAGACTCCCTGTACTGTGAAATAATAAAGCAATTCATATTAGGAGGGAATATATGCTTCCCATTATGCTGCAACTGTACAACGTACGAAATGAGTTAGCTCAAGATTTTGACGGTACCCTTGCTCAGGTAGCTGGAATAGGTTACAAGTATGTAGAATTGGCTTTAGCCGCTTCGTTCAACAAAACTTCCAGTCAATTCAAAGCATCTTTAGACAAGGCAGGGCTTACCGCGGTTTCCGCCCATGTACCGTATCAGGATATGGTAGCGGATCCTGAGAAGGTTATTACGTTTCATCTTGAAATCGGTTGCAAGTTCATTGTTATCCCTTTTCTCGCCCAGGAAGATCGGAGTACCGGCTCGAACTATGAACAGGTAAAGCAGAATATCGCCAAACTAGGGGAAACTGTCGCCGTATTAGGGGGAACCCTTCTGTATCATAACCACGAATTTGAATTCGAGGATTATAAAGGCAAGTACGCTTTGGATGATCTCTATGATTCGATTCCCGCCAAGCTGCTTCAGACCGAAATTGACGTATGCTGGGCTAAAGTCGGAGGCGTTGATCCTGCGGACTATATCCGCAAGTACAAAGGACGGGCGCCGGTGGTGCATCTCAAGGACTTTGATTCCTCCCAAGGCGGAACCCTCAAAGCCGACTACGACTTGATCGGGGAAGCCAAAAAAGCTCGTCAGTCCGGGGCTTTTCCGTTCCGGGCAGTAGGCTGCGGAATTCAGGATATTCCAAACATTCTCAAAGCCGCTGCTGACGCGGGTTCTCAATGGCTTGTGGTTGAACAAGACCTGCCCACTCCAGGAAAAACCCCTATTGAATGTGCTAAAGACAGTTTGAATTATCTTAATGCTTTGAAATAGTCTTCTTACCGCCGGGGATTGGTTTGAGATACGGTCCCCCGCCCGTCTATACTCGGACCGGGAGCCGGCGGACTAGTAACCGGCAGCGTTTGGCTTGATTTAAC
>JAITHD010000182.1 GCA_031280155.1 Treponema sp.
TCAATTTTTCCGGCGAATATCCCTTTGCTATTGCCCGTTTCCAAGACTTCCGCATAGACACAATCGAAAGTCCCAGAACAAACACAATGCCGCAAGATACCATCACAAAGAGAAGCGGAGGAGTCGCCGCATCCTAAAAACTCATGTTGCCCTCCAAAAAGGTATTGAATACTGCTCTTATTATGTTTGGTTCTTTCATGTTTAGTCAAGAAGTTTTTTTTTGTTATATTGTTCTATATCAATTATCACCTTTATATAGTAATATTATCTATAAATACACATTGATATAATCAAGGCTCTATATCGAAGCTCAATGTCAGCTTCCCGCCATGGAATAAGGAAACAACTGCTGCCGCAGCGGAAAACAAGGCGGATCCAGGTTCAGCTTGATCAAATCCGGGCTGGAATTAGGTTGTTTTAAGACTAATCTGAGTTGTTTTGCCATGAGATTGACGTGATTCACCCTGGAATTGACTTATTTGAGGGTATATCTGATCAATTTCAAGGTGAAACAGGACTGGACAGACCTAACCCGGGACTAGTTAGCCCTGAATCTAGTCAAGCCTGCGCTGGATTAGGTCAAGTTCATTGCAGATTAGGTCAAGTTCACCGCGGAATTGACTAATTCCAGAGAAAATCCGGCTCCTTCTGGAACGGCTTTGAATCCCTGGGCTTTGCCCTGTATACGCTGGTGGGTCGTCAGGAAGGTTAGGATGATTCCCCAAAGACTGTTGCGGTAAAGGTATAGAGTTTAGCCCCGGGTTCATCGTAGGATTTAGGGGGAACTCCGGCTTTGACGCAGATATAATCTAAATAGGCTTCTAAGTCCCAGCCCTGTTCAACCGGAACCTGGGGAAGCAATACCCCGGTTCTTCCCCGGTGGACGAGGTATAAACCATGAACCCCGACCTTGACCGACCGGGGATCAGGACACAGTTCTATAGGAGAAAGCCCGGATATTTCTATACGGCATAAGCCTAATTCATGCCTTGCAAGGGGCGGAAACCGAGGGTCCCTAAACGCCGCTTCTTGAGCCATAGTACGAATAGTTTGTTTAAGCGGAGCCGCTGGGGTCATACAGCCGATACAGCCCCGGAGATTTTTCCCAATATGCAGGGTAACAAAAGCCCCCCAAGGCTGAGTCAATGCCGAATCCCCTGATTCTGGAGACAACAGGTATACCGGGGGTCTCCCTTCGAGGGCCGCGGCTATGGTTTCTCTTGCTTCTGACAACAGAAGCCTTTGTTCTTCTTGGGTAATACGCATAATCCCCAGTATACCCTGAAATCCTCCCGCCGGTAAAGAAGGTCCCTTCCAAGGACTTTGTACAGGTACGCCCTATTAATCGCCGTATTTGCGCCGATACTAATAAGGATGTCTAAATGTGTTATATGTATGCTTATTGCCGGAGCGGTTTTGATTGGACCCCTTACAGGGCAGGATGATCCTGGTCCCAGAGATTTAACTATTGTGCAGGAAGACACCCGGATAGAACAGCGGGTTGACGGGGGATTTCATCTTTTCATACGCAAGAAGCCGGATATAGCTTCGGTACTGCTTACGGAAACCACCAAGGATCCGTCTCTGCAAGAACCGAATTACGCATACCGTGCGCCTGAGTGGAATCCGATAAACGGCGACGAAGTAAGACTTCTCAATAATACGCCTCTTCCCAAAACAAGCCGCATCTGGTCTCTCATTGACTCTACCCCGGAAGCCCACCCTGAATTAGGAGAAGCCTTTCATATTTATATCCCGTATATTCTTAATTACGGGTATGAATACACCCGTAATGGGGAAGAATACGTCCAAAACGGAACTTATTTCAATATCCGCGCCTTTGCGCTGCCCTATGGAGACTATCAGGATGAGTTTCATGATAATCCTTTTATGCTTCAGGTAACGCAGAAGCCTTTGGAGGGTCCTCCTGACGGCAATTATATGCGGGAAACCATCAACGGCTTTGCGGATATCACCACGTCAAATAACGGGGATTTGGTGTGGTCCCGGGAACCGAAAGATTTGGTAGACAAAATCAAGGGAATTCTGGAAAAAGAACGCCGTAAAACCCTGGACGTGGTTATCTGCCTTGATACCACCGCGAGTATGCGGGACGATATTGCCGCGATAAAACAGGGTCTGCCCCTGCTTTTAGAAGAAATGATCGGGGAATTTTATGATTTCCGTATCGGCTTGGTGTTATATAAGGATTATAATGATGAATACCTCCATAGGACGATCCCGTTTACCAGAGATATAGAGGTTTTTAAGAAAAATCTTCTTGGAGTCCGAACCGGCGGCGGCGGGGATATACCTGAAGCTGTGTATGAGGCGCTGTATGAAGCGGAAATGAAATTCCCCTGGGAAGCGGAAGCGAAACTCATCATCTTAATCGGAGACGCTCCGCCCCACCCGCGGCAAAAGGGCAAGATATCCAAGAATATGGTATACAAAACCGCAGGGGACCGAAACATCAAGATAAGCGCCATTATTCTGCCTTTATAAATTCCTCCAAGGGCGTATGGAATTGAGATAGTTGATGACCTTCAGTCCGTCAAGCGCGCTGGACCGCGGCTGATGCCTTGGGTCCAGGACGCACCGTACCGCATCTGAGAGCATATTCACGAAATAATAGGTAGGTCTCTTAAAGCCGTCTGTATGTCTTTGAAGGGATCGGTAGCCTTCCGCATAAGGACTGGGGCTGCTGTTCCAGACTTCAAAGATGCCGTTCCCGATTCGCAGGCGTCCCTGTTCGCAGGAAAATTCAATCTCAAACACGATATGATCCCGTTTGCCCCCAAGTTCTATGACAAAAGGAATACTAGGCTCCGGGGCTTTGACCAGGGGTTTAGGGGCTTCAAGATATCCGGCTAAAAAAGCGGTGCCTCGCTGAGAATCAAAGCGGGACCCCCATTTTTGTTCATGGATCATCGTAAAACCAGTTAAAAACATCACGGCGTCTGCCAGATGCGTACCGTCATGCCACAAAATATCGATCAAACTGCGTTTAGAACCCATATACAGGCTTGCTTTGACGCTTAGGACATCGCCTAAATCTTTTTTGCCTAATATGCTCTTAGCTTCTATATAATCCTCCGCATATCGGCGTTCATGGTTGGTCAAAATCTTGATTAACTCTTCCTCATGAAGGTATGCAATGTGTCGGGCTTTCTCAAGAGAATCAGCTAAAGGCTTCTCGCAGACCGCTACCGGCACCTTACAGCTTGAAGCTAAGGAGCAATAAGCAGCGTGACTGTCTGGATTTGTAGCAATAATGAGTATGTGGGGACGCAGGTCCTTAATCATATCTTGGGCGTCAGCATAGACTGGAGACCCCCAGCGTTTCTTAAAAAGGTCCCGCCGATGCTCGTCCTTATCCGCGCCTCCAACCAGCGTACAGTCCGGGTTAGCGATCACCGCGCCGGTATGGGTACAGGGCTTTTCCCTAAGCGGATCCTCTTCCAGCAGACTCGCGATCCTCCCAAGCCCCACCACAGCGACGCGTATCTTTCCCACAGGCTCCGCAGACACAACCTGCAATGGAGAATTATAGGTTTTCAGGGTTTCGTCATCGTCATAAACCGCACAAACCCTGGATCCAGTACAAAGGGCGGAACTCTGAGGACATCCTGATGCGGACAGGGTCCCGGCGGGGTTATGCGGACGGGGCTTTGTCCAGAGGAAATCAGCTTCCCCCAGACGAGGGAAACCCTCAGGTCCCGTCGGGACAACAGGTATGTTTTCCATAGTATCCTTGGGATTCCCTTAGCTCTGGGTCTGAGGGTCTTGAGACCGTCTGAGCCGAACCTGTTCAATATCATAGCTGAAAAGCTCCCGCAGATCATTCAGCCCTAAGGCCATAAGAGCCATCCGGTCTATGCCGATGCCCCAGGCCGCTACCGGTACGGTTACGCCGAGGGAGCCGGTTACTTCAGGACGGAAAATCCCAGAGCCTCCCAATTCAAACCAGCCTAATACTGGATGTTTAATATGAACTTCTACCGACGGTTCGGTAAAAGGGAAATAACCGGGTACATATTTCACTTCTTTTGCGCCGGCTACTTCTACGGCAAACATCTCTAAAAAACCCAGCAGGGTTCTGAGATTTACTTCCGAACCTAAAACGATCCCTTCGGTCTGATAGAAGTCTGAAAGATGGGTAGCGTCTACCCGGTCATATCTGAAACACCGGAGGATACCGAAATATTTGCCCGGAATTTTTGCGCCCGGAAGGGTTTTAGCGGACAGTACGGTTCCCTGACTGCGGAGAATGAGGCGCTTGGTAAATTCCCGATCAAACCTATAGTTCCAGCCCCGGCTGCCGGTATTTCCGCCGTTTTCATGAGCTCCGGCTACATTGGAAAGCCAGGGTTCTTCAATGGCTTGAGCCTGTTGAGGCTCGGCAATGTGGTAAACGTCATGAATATCTCGGGCTGAATGAAACTGAGGCATGAAAAGGGCGTCTGAATTCCAAAATTCGGTTTCCACTAAAGGACCGTCGAATTCCTCAAACCCAAGGGATACGAGTTTGTCTTTCACATCTTCCAAAAATTCGGCGTAAGGATTGGTTCTGCCTATTGTGAGCCGTGTCGGAGGAACCTTCACGTTATAAGGACGGAACTGCTGTTTCCGCCAGCTTCCATCAAGGAGCATCTCCTGAGTGAGCTGTCCGGTTTCTTCGCCGGTGATTCCCGCCTTTTCCAAAGCCGCCGCAAGGGGGTCCCGTTCTGAAGTAAACCCGAAAATCACGGTTTCCCGGGCTAGTTCCCGAAAGGGAGATCCTCCGGCGCCTCGTTTCTTAGCGATTCCCGGCATAAGCAGCTTCTCTTGGGCTGAGAGGTCCTCTGACGGGAGAAGCCCCTTCTCAGCGGCAAAGGCTCGATCCAGGAGCCTGCGGATTGTTCCTAAACGCTCGGACCCCTGCCCCTGAGGGGGTTTCCGGTTTACCATTAATTCCGGAGCTAAGGTTAGGATAACTTTTTTGTTGAGGTCCATGCCGAGAACTCCCAACGCGGACAAACTGCCAAAGGCGCTGCCTACATCC
The DNA here is from genome assembly GCA_031280155.1 of Treponema sp. GTDB lineage: Bacteria > Spirochaetota > Spirochaetia > Treponematales > Breznakiellaceae > JAITHW01. Next base: position 5,045 of record JAITHD010000182.1, read on the forward strand.
TTAGCCTCAAGTTGTAAGGTTTCAGCAATATCCGGCAGTCCCAGTCCGGGCTGTACCTGAACCAGCTCAAGCATCCGCTCTTCAGGAGTTCCCTTTTCCTTCCATTCCCGACCCAGTTCAGTTAATTCAAAGAAAACCCTTGTTTCCCGGCGGCGTTCAGTAATAATCCCCTTGCCCGCAAGCCATGACAATGCCTGATTGCCGTTTCCGCTTTTAAACTTGAGTTCAGTCTCAACCTTTTCAATGGAAAGTTCATCCTGAATATGGTAACGCCGGATGATCTTAACTTCCAGAGGGTGCAAATTTTTCACTGCATTTTGCATATCCATAAGATCAGCGTACCAGATTCCGGGCATTTTGGGAACTAGGCTTAAAACTTCAGGGTTCACGCTTATTTGATAACTATCTTGTCCTTGTTCGACGCAATTTCGGTCTTTATCTCGGTAATGGGTATCCATTGGACAAGGAACGAGATTTCAGGGTTGAATTTATATCGGTAAGGACGGCTCGTCTGATCCAGATAAGGCGACAACGTTATGCCTAACTTAGCGTCCCAATCCCCAAGATGATGGGTAAAAGCAAGTCCCAAGGTTTTTAATTTGAATCCTGAACTTCGCCGCAGGGACTCATCGTCAAATCGAAAAGAATTAAGCAGGTCTATAAAGATGTTTTGTTCCCCAGGAATCTCAATAGGCAGATCAAAAAGGCTCTGAAAATATCGAAACAGCACCTTGTTTTCCGAAGAAGCGCTGACGCTGAAGTTAAGCAGCCGGGTGACAGCCAAGGTGAAACCAAGGGAAAACGTAAAGTTAGAATTCGTATAGCGCTGTAAATCAAGGCTCAGATTTGATCGGAGATCAAACGACAGACTAAGCCGTTTATTCCAGAGGGCGTCTTTTTTAAACGACCCGGTATATCCTAACTGGAACTGCCGGGGATTCAGTTTTTCCGGATCCTTTGACTGTACCCAGCCGTTGCTTTCCAAGGTATACGTCAAAGAACGGACCGCTGAAAAAGAAGCGGAAATGCCGCTCCAGGAAAGGCTTGAGAGTAAGTTCGTAAACTCCCCGAGTTCAGGATCAATCGCTAGAGACTGCTCAAACCGGAAAGGCTTAGTCCCAGGTCCGAATGTTATGGTCTCGGTAATCGTAAGGGGCTGAAATTTGCGTTTTTCATGTTCCCAAGGATTCAGTATACTATGCTGAATATTCGTTTGGCTGATCCAGGCTCTGATAGTTGCGTTTGCCCCAATAGCAGCGTCTTTGGGGGGTAAATCCGTATTAATCGTCAGACTCTGGGAATAATCTCTGATCAAGGTGCTGAAACTTGCGGATAATTGATGGGCGCTGAGGTCTTCTTTAATCCATTCCCCCCATTTCATTTGCCATGAAGGATCTTGGGCGGTCCCGTTAAACTCATTTTTTATAAGCTGCCCTCCTAAAGTATACTGAAAGAGCAAATTTTCCCATAGCTTGTATTGGTATAATGGTTTAAAGCCGGTACTCAAGTTATAGGAAGTTCTGAACCAGGTCGCTTTATAGTCAATTAACCGGGCGTTATCTATTTTAGTTTGATCCGGATTGCCGTTGGCGGTGTATTCTTCAGCTTCATTGTTGATATAGGTAAGTCCCTGCCATTGAGCGGACGTTGAAAGCTGGAAACTCGTCTTGTACAGTTCTGTTTCCGGCTGGGACAGACTGAATCTGACGCTGCTTTCTTCTTTAATAGTAGTAAACACCGATGAAACTTCAGACCAATTAATATCCGCCGCTTCAGACCAATTCTGCTGAGATGAACGAAACCGCAGTTCCGTAGCGCTGGAAGGATTGAACTGATAATTTATGGAAAACTGGGGACCTCGGTTGAGCCGTACAGTAAATTCTTGTTTCAAGACCGGCGGATTCAGCGTATCCGCAGCGGCAGCGCCCTGAGAAGAACCCTCAGTCTCGGTCGGAGTTCCCCAGGGAGAACGGGGGATTCCAATGCCATGAAAAGGATCCTCCCCTGATTCCTGCGGCGCCCCTGGAGAAGGGCTGAAGGGAAACGTAAACGGAGTTCCTGATATAGAAGCGTTTATTGAATATATCGTAAATTTCTCAGGAAAAAAGAAAAGCCGGTTAGGAGAAACCCCATTAGTAATGACCCCGGATTGGCGGCTTCTAAAGTTCACGGAACTGGTATTTGAAAGAGAAACAGAAGAAATATACGGATCAACGTTGAACTTACTAAGCGGCAGGGTAAGAGAACTGGTGATCCGCCATTGATGTTCGCCGATGAGGTTTTCGCTTGCCGTGAGGGGGTCATCGTTCTTAAAAAGTTTAATCCAGTCCATTTCTTCAGATCGATTTAAAAAATCCCGTTCGGTGTAAGGGTCTGAATAAAACGGGAACGTCCATGACATGGTTCCGTAGGTTCCGCTCAGAGAACCTTGGGTGGTAAATCTATAGCGAAAAGGCACTTCAATGCCGAAAAGTGGCGCGGTATTCCAGTTGTCGGATCCGCTGTACTGGGCAAAAGGAGTATACGAAGAATTCACCAAGTATACGTCTCTGGTAAAGCCGATCCCTGCGGACAGGTCAATGGCGCTTAGAACGCCTTTTGGAGGAAGCCCTAATTGAGTGCCGAAATAAACGCCCAAGTTAGAATAAGCATCAAAAAGCACCGAGAGCCTCGTATCTTGAGGGTCTATGATTTTCTTGCCTGTACTCCGCAGAAATATTCCTTCCTGAACTTTTTCGCTATTAGCTCCGTTTCCCATTATCTTGGAAAGGGAATTTTGGGAACCCGCCGCAATTTTGGGTCTCCCTAGTATATAGGTGGTAGTTTGTAAAAAATTGCCCCCTCGTGAATTATGCCCTATTGTGGGACCTATAACCGGATGAAAAATAACTTCGTCAGCGGCAAAATAGAAAAAAGGAAAATAAAATACCGGAATCTCCCCGACCTTTAAAACCGCGCTTAATACCGCCCAATCAGAACCGGGTAAAAGCCACAGTTTATGAGCCTTCAGGGACCAGTAAGATTCCTCATTTTTCGCGTTTGTGACTGTGGCGTTACTCAAGACCGTTGCTTCCTCGTCGCTTCGGGAAATGACGTTTCCCGCAAAACGGTAGGTCGTTTCATCGCCGCTTCCTGAGGACCGTTCAGTGAGACCGTCTAAGAAAAGGCTGGACCAGTTATCCAGATTCACCGTGATTGATTCACCCTTGAAGGTTTCAACCGTATCTCCTCCTTCTTTGATATATTCTACGCCTCTGGAAGCGGTCATAATATTGCGAGTCCGGTTGTACAAGATCTCCCCAGCCTTAATCCGGTGTACTGCTTCCCCATCTTTTAGGCTGATAATCACTTCCCCCTGAAGGCGGGCATATTCTTCATCTACCGCCTCCAGGGTAAAGTATTCGGTAGTCCTTGCGGATTCAATGGTAATAATCCGCTGCTTTTCCCCGGTCGTTCCTGGGCTGACCGGCGGGGGCAGTTCGTAATAAGCCCTAAGCCGATTAGCCAATTCATCTTTGGTTCCGCCTTCGCTTAATCCAAGCTGGCGGCACCACCCGGCAAGCTCTGAGAGGGTAGAGGTTTTAATATCCATTTCCAGCACTTCTTGGTCCGGAGTAAGCCGCGGCGCCTCTGGTTCCGGCTGGGTTTCAGTTTCCGCCGGAGGTTCTTCCGCCGATTCCTGAGCTGCTAAAGACCCCATACAACCAAGACATACCATTAGGATAATAACCGCAGAGTTCCAGCGCCAATACCAGAGGGCTTTCATTACCTCCGCTTCCGATCCAGCAGTTCTTTTAAGTAGGTTCCAGTATAGGAATGAGGAGATCCGGCTACTTCTTCAGGCGTTCCGGTTACGAGAATCTCCCCGCCTTTATCGCCTCCTTCTGGTCCAAGATCAATGAGATAATCCGCTTGCAAGAGGACGTCCAGATTGTGTTCAATCATAACCACCGTATTTCCTTGATCTACCAAACGCTGAATTACCTCCATAAGCTGCTTTACATCTGCAAAATGCAAGCCTGTAGTAGGTTCGTCCAAAATATAGAAGGTTTTCCCAGTGGAGCGCTTAGAAAGTTCCAACCCCAGTTTGACTCGCTGGGCTTCGCCGCCGGAAAGAGTCAGGGCAGATTGCCCCAGCTTAACATAGCCAAGCCCCACGGAAAGGAGGGTTTCCATTTTCCGGGCAATGTGAGGGATAGGAGCAAAAAAATCCGCGGCTTCCTCAATGGTCATATCCAGTACGTCTGCAATGTTTTTGCCTTTATAGCGGATTTCCAAGGTTTCTTTGTTAAACCGCTGTCCATGACAGACATCGCAGATAATATACACGTCAGGCAAAAAATTCATCTCAATCTTGATAGTGCCGTCTCCTTGACAGTTTTCACAGCGCCCGCCCTTAACATTGAAAGAAAACCGCCCTGGTTTATAGCCCCGCATCTTAGCTTCCGGCAGACTGGCAAAGAGATCCCGGATCCCTGAAAACACCCCCACATACGTTGCTGGATTTGACCTGGGGGTTCTGCCTATGGGACTTTGGTCAATATCGATCACTTTGTCAATAAACTCGGTTCCTTCAAGAGACTGATAGGACCCTTCAGGATAGGCGGTCTTGGAAACCCGATTCGCCAAGGCTGGATACAGTACATCTGAAAGGAGCGTAGATTTACCAGACCCGGAAACGCCGGTAATACAGGTAAATACTCCCAGAGGAATCGCTGCATCGACGGCTTTGAGATTATGTTCAGAAACTCCTTTCAAGGTGATATAGCGGCTGTTTCCGGTACGCCGGCGCTCAGGTATTTCCATACAGAGGGTTCCCGCTAAATACTGTCCGGTGAGACTGTTCTTTACCTTGATAACCTCTTGGGGAGACCCTTGGGCAACGACGTGTCCGCCGTGTACCCCTGCGCCGGGTCCTAAGTCTACGATATAATCGGCGATACGCAGGGTTTGTTCATCATGTTCTACCACAATGAGGGTGTTTCCGAGATTGCGTAAATACAGAAGCGTATCAATAAGCCGCTGATTATCCCGCTGGTGCAGTCCGATTGAAGGTTCGTCAAGAATGTAGAGAACCCCAACCAAACTGGAGCCTATCTGGGTAGCAAGACGAATTCGCTGGGCTTCACCGCCTGAGAGGGTAGCGGCTTTACGTTCCAGGGTAAGATATTCTAATCCTACGTTTTTCATAAACCCGAGCCGGGCGTTAATCTCTTTGAGGATCTGTTGAGCTATTTTTTTTTCGTTTTTGTTTAATTTGAGGTCCTCAAAAAAGGCAAGCGAATCATGCACCGAAAGACTGGAGAGGTCCCAAATACTGCGGTTTCCAATGGTTACGCCAAGGGCTTCAGGTTTCAGGCGTTTGCCGCCGCAGGCTTCGCAATGCTTTTGGCTCATAAACTTTTCAAGCCATTCTTTAACCCCAGGAGACTGGGTTTCCAGATACCGGCGTTTTAGGTCTTCCAGCACTCCCGGAAACTTCGAGCGGTATTCAAACCGTCCTGTTTTATCCCGATTTTCATAACTTATATCTATTTCTTCCTTAGTGCCGTAGAGCAGGACTTCTACTATTTTTTGGGGGAGATCTTTCAAAGGCGTATCAAGACTGAACTTAAAATGCTGGGACAGGCTCTCAAACCGGCTGCGATGCCAGGCGGCATCCGGATTATACGGCACGATTCCGCCTTCGTTGAACGAAAGCTCCCAGTCGGGAATTACCAGATTCGGATCGAACTCCAATTTCGCTCCAAGTCCTGAACACGCGGGACACGCGCCGTAAGGGTTATTGAAAGAGAAAAGCCGGGGCTGTAATTCGGGAATTGAAATCCCGCAATCAGGACAGGCGTTTTTCTGAGAAAAGAACTGTTCTTCGTCGCCGTTGCTGGTCTGCTTCAGGAGCAGCATAATGCCGTCTGCGGCTTGCAGCGCGGTTTCCACGGATTCCGCAAGCCGAGGGCGCAGATCCCGCCCGATTATGAGGCGGTCTACCACGATTTCAATGGTATGCTTTTTTTGTTTGTCAAGTTTGATATCTTCGTCTAAGCTCACCAGCAAGCCGTCGATTCGGGCTCTGGCAAAGCCTCCTTTCTTAGCATCCTCAAGGATCTTTTGATGTTCTCCTTTTTTACCCCGGATCACCGGCGCAAGAAGCTGGATTTTGGTTCCCTCTCCCATGCTGAGAATCGTATCAATAATCTGATCCCCTGACTGTTCCCGAATTTCCCTGCCGCATCGGGGACAGTGAGGAATACCGATTCGGGCGTAGAGAAGCCGATAGTAATCATAAATCTCGGTTACAGTTCCCACAGTAGATCGAGGATTCCGATGGGTAGTCTTCTGTTCAATAGAAATCGCCGGTGAAAGTCCTTCGATATAATCCAAATCAGGCTTGTCCATACGCCCCAAAAACTGCCGGGCATAGGCGGACAGACTTTCCACATACCGCCGCTGTCCTTCAGCAAAGATAGTATCGAAGGCTAGGGAACTTTTCCCTGATCCGGAAAGACCGGAAATGACAATGAGTTTATCCCGGGGCAGCTCTAGGTCGATGTTTTTGAGATTATGCTCGCGAGCGCCTTTGATGATCAGCTTATCCATAGGTTACTAGCATATCGAGGGGAAAACTCCATTGCAAGAGGTTATATATTCATGGATTTTTTTCTAAAAAAACTAGAATCGATTGATCCCATGACAGAATAGACCGATCCTATCCCGGAAAACAGCGGATAACAGAGAAAGCGCCGGATCCTCCTTGGATATGCCCCGGAGAGACAGCAGGGAAGGGAGACAAGCCCTCAGTATGTTTCGGTAATGGAATAATCCCTTGCGGCTTCAGCTTAAAAGGTTCATATCCTGGGCTGGAAGAAGATTTCATGGATTTAATAATATTACTGTTGTTTTTTAACGTCATTTACGATAAAATAATTCTTGTAGCGTATTATACAACGGCAAAGCATAGGTTGGAAAAACCGCTTGTCCGTCATGTACGCAGCGGCAGGTTAGGATAAGACAAGGTACCCATGCGGCGTGGGGAAGTAACGTCTATGGATACAGCGGCGCTGGCTGTCAGTAAGGATAGTGAAACCGCTGTAGAAAACCCGCTTAGAAAAGATAGAAAAAAGCGGGAAGGAAGTAGAAATCCTTGGGGAGCAAGTCTCGCAAGAGTCCCAAGCCCCAAGTCCCGGCGTTTAGGCAGGGGTAGCTGACTGAGAGGCAGTATGTCTATCAAGGATATGTTCAGGATCATCGCTGAAAAAACAAGCGCCGGCGAGGATATTATAATGCTCACGATTATTGCTGAAACAGGTTCCAGTCCTAGAAGCGCCGGGGCTCATCTATTGGTAAACAGAGAAGGACGAATCTGCGGCACCGTCGGAGGCGGCACTGTGGAATACGAGGCAATCAAGCTCGCCCAAAAACTCGTAGATTTAGGGCAGTCAAGACGGAAAACCTATCGGCTCTACCCAAACAACGAGGAAGAATTGGGGATGATCTGCGGCGGGACCGTGGAAATTTACTTTCAGTATATCTCCGGCAAGGATCCCCAAAAATCAACCCTGTTGAGGAAATGGGCGGACCTTCTTGCGGTCCAGTCTGAGGTGTGCTGGATTTTTATTGATCTGACCCATCAATCAGATTGGACTATGGCATTATATTGCCCAAGCGCCGGCTTAACCGGAATGGACATCGTCCCTGACTGGATACCAACCCTGACCAAAAGCAAACCAGGTCTGCTTAAAATCAAGGACACCCTTATTTACAGCGAGCCGGTCAATACTGGAGGAGCGGCGTTTATCTTCGGCGCAGGTCACGTAGGGCAAGCCCTGGCGCCGGTACTAGTCAAGGTTGGTTTCAGATGCGTTGTTTTTGATAATCGGGAAGAATTGCTCAAACCTGATCTGTTTCCGGGTGCCGCTGATCTGATCCTCGGTGATTATAAACATATTGATGAAAAAATAAAAATCCCCCTCAATGCTTATATTGTGATCGTTACACCGGCGTATGATTTTGAGGTTCTGCATCAGATCATATCTCAAGAGCGGGCGTATCTAGGGCTTATAGGCAGTAAGACCAAGATCGACAGGATCAAACAAAAACTCCGGGAAGAAGGCGTCAGCGACAACCTGATCAATAACATAAACGCTCCTATCGGACTTCCTATACGCTCTGAAACGCCTGAAGAAATAGCGATCAGCATAGCCGGAGAAATGATCCTTCGCCGAGCGGAACGCAGGGAGTCCGCACCATGGTCGTAATCATAAAAGGAGCCGGCGATATAGCCTCTGGAATCGCTGTGCGGCTTTTTCACGCAGGCTTTTCCATTGTAATGACCGAGATAGCCGCTCCTCTTTCGGTCAGAAGAACCGTTTCTTTTTCCCAAGCAGTGTATGACGGGACCGCAACAGTCGAAACTATTACCGGTGTTCTCGTAAAAGATGAATCCGAAATACCCAGGACCCTGGAACAGAACCAAATCGCCGTGCTGGTAGACCCCGAGGCTCGGACAGCCGCTTCCCTGAAACCTCCGATACTTATTGATGCGATTATGGCAAAGAAAAATACCGGAACTTCGATTACTGACAGTCCTCTTGTAATCGGGATTGGACCTGGTTTCACCGCGGGCATTGACTGCCACGGGGTAATTGAAACCATGCGGGGACATACTCTGGGACGGGTCATCACCAAAGGCAGGGCTTTTCCCAATACCGGCGTTCCCGGCAGTATCGGAGGCTATACTATCGAGCGGCTCCTCTGCTGCGGCGCTGACGGTATTTTTGAGGCAAAAGCTGAAATCAGCGCGATGGTACAAAAAGGCGATGTTGTGGGGCTGGTTCACCATAACAGCGGCAGCGTTCCGGTTTGCGCTGAAATCAACGGGGTATTGCGCGGATTGCTTCCTTCTGGTACTATTGTTGCGAAAGGATTAAAAGCCGGGGATATTGATCCCCGCTGTGAGGTTTCGCATTGTTTTACCGTGTCCGACAAAACCTTGGCCATAGGCGGCGGCGTACTGGAAGCAATAATGCGTTTTATCCCATTATCTGGAGCGCTATGGCATGAGTCTGCTTGAACATATAAGCCTGTTATCTACCTGTACTTCTGGAGGGTGCGGAGCAAAGATCGGTCCTGGGGAGCTGTCTGATATGCTTTCGTCTTTAGCGATAAAAGAGGACCCAAATCTTTTAGTCGGCTTTAAAGGCAGCGACGACGGGGCGGTTTACCGTATCGGCGGGAATGAAGCGCTTGTTTCTACAGTTGATTTCTTTACTCCCATGATAAACGATCCGTTTCTTTTTGGAAAAATAGCCGCCGCTAATGCGTTAAGCGATATTTACGCTATGGGAGGCAAGCCCCTGTTTGCGCTGAATCTTGTCTGCTTTCCAGAAAACCTCGATCGGGAGATTCTGCGCCTGATTTTGGCTGGAGGCGCTGAAAAAACCATGGAAGCCGGAGCGGTTATTGCCGGAGGTCATTCGATTTTTGATCGGGAACCCAAATACGGACTTGCCGTAACCGGCGTGGTTGATCCTTCCAAGGTGCTTCGTAATGATGCCTGCGAAGCCGGGGATCTTCTGATCCTCACCAAAGCCTTGGGGGTTGGACTTGTGATGTCCGCGCTCAGGGCGGGATACGCCGGGAACCTTGAAGTTAAAGCCGCGACTGATTCAATGGAGCGGCTCAACCGGTTTGCGGCGGAAAAGTTCCGGAACAATCCCCATGTTCATGGATGTACAGATGTAACCGGATTTGGTCTTGCAGTCCACGCGGCGGAAATGGCTGGTTCTTCCCATACCTTAGTAATCGGCTGCGACGCCCTTCCGCTGCTGCCGGGGGCCCTGGAGTCGGCGAAAAATTATTTTGCCACTGCCGCGGGACAGCGCAACCGCAACTATATGGAAGGAAAAATTGATATGCAGGGCGTTTCCCCAGTCATGGCGGAAATTATCTTCGATCCCCAAACATCCGGAGGACTGCTCATTGCGGTCGCCCCGGAAGCGGCGCAGTGTCTCTGGGACGATATCAGAAAGGATGATCCGGCGGCGGCGATTATCGGTGAAGTGATTCAGCGGGAAGATATCCCGGTCATAGCGGTATAAAATCCGCTAGTAATTATGTAAGGAGTTGGTATGAATACTATTAACGCTCTTGGAAAACCTTGTCCTATTCCGGTAATTGAGGCGAAAAAAGCCTTGCGGAAAACCCCCGACGGTGAACAGGTGAACATACTGGTTGATAATGATATAAGCAGACAGAATCTTGAAAAAATGGCTCAAGCCCTGGGGCTTCCCTGTTCCCATGAAAAGCAGCCTGACAGCAGCATACTGGTAACAATTACCGCTAAAACCAGTGCCTCTGAAACCGGAGAAACCGGTTCAGTCCTTGTAGTAGCCCTTGGTCAAAACACGATGGGACAAGGTAATGACGATTTAGGCGGGATTCTTGTCAAAGCGTTTATTTACTCCCTTACTGAACTGGATAAACCCCCGGCGGCTATGCTCTTTTTCAATTCAGGAGTAAAGCTCGCCGTCGAAGGCTCTAATGTCATAGCTGATCTTAAAACCCTTGAAGCAAAAGGAACGGTTATTTCAAGTTGCGGAACGTGTCTTGATTTTTATAACGTAAAAGATAAACTTGCCGTCGGCAATGTAACCAATATGTATGCGATAGCATCGGCTATGGCGGACGCGGGAAAACTCATCAATCTTTGACACTCCCTGTGCCTAAAGGCGTGGGATTCTTGCTTCAACGATAACTGCCAGGGGAATAGCTTGGTTTTCGCAAAAACTCCCTACAGGGAGCTTTTACGGTGGTTCCAACCCATGCTCCCCGGTCTTATTGTATCTCCACAAGCGTAGATTCCCGTGTGTCCCACGGTACGTCTATAAATTATCACAGGGAGGATAGATATGACAAGTAAGTTCTACCGTAATCCGGCGGGGTTCGGCGGTCGTAACGGTCAACGTTTCCACGGTTCTTTGGTTAGGCTCTATAGGGCTGCTGGTATAGGTGTTTGGCCTGATTTCAATCCAGTTTCCCGACCATACGAAGGTTACGCCGGACGGCGGGGCGTCAAGGGGCGGCGGAGCGTCAGGGGGCGGCGGAGCGTCAGGGGGCGGCAGAGCCGCGATGATCGCTTCAAGATCAAGCGCCGTCGTTTTCGCAAGGGACAGGGCAGCGCCGTCAAAGGCGAAGGTGTAGATATGCCCCGGTTCAAACGCTTCTAGCCCGTCAAGGAAATCCAAAGGTATCGAGGTGTTTTTCATAAAAGCATACCCCGCGGCAGGGCCGGCCTCTATCATATACACCGCCGTTTCCCCGTTTATCACAATCGTCGAGGCCGCGCCGTCCGGGGTAAGCTCGCTGGTCCCTTTGCGAAACGTCAGGGAAAAATCCCCGTTGTTGGTTATCTTTACATACACCTGCGTAAAAGCGGCCCGCTCTAAAGCAGGGACAGGGACACGGGCGGCCAGCGCCTCATCAACGCGGTACACCGTAAAAGAATTTTCGTCATAATAGGGGAAGGGTATCCCTTCCGCCGTGATATGATAGGTTATATAGAACGCCGTCCCGTCACGGCTGGGAAGGGCTTCGGCCAGCTTCGACCCGCCTGCCTCAATGTCCGCAAGTTTCACGGTTCGCAGGGAGCCGCTGTAGACCGACACGGGAAACGCTTTCCCGCTGTTGTCAAAATTGACGAATGTCTTTCCCTCACCGCCTTCGAGGTTTCCGTCTTTGATCCGATTCGCCTCGCCGCTTTCAGGGACGCAGGCCGTAAAGCACCCGAAAACCGCCGCGAAAACCGCCGCGCCTAAAAGTTTTTTCATATACCCCATATCCTCCTCCTCGCTCACGCTAAAAAGCGTGTTTTATGATAACTCTATCACGCTCACGGCTGATTGCCAACTGCGCTCCCCCTGCAAAGCCGAAACCCCGCCCCAGGGCGCTTCGCTTTCGCGCCCGCGCCGGTGAGACCCGCAC
>JAITHD010000255.1 GCA_031280155.1 Treponema sp.
TATCCTGTGAAATATACCCGGAGGTTCTCGACGGGGAGCAGCTATAGAGACAATGCCTACAGGCTGCGGTACATTGGTAATTCACCATGATCCCGCCGTGCTGCAATCTACCGGCTTGCAGAGGATTCTGTTGTTTCATTCTTAGCTCACTCCCGTACATATTCCCTAAGCTGTTCTTGAACTGCCGTCGATACCTGAGCTTCTATCTCAATACCGTCGTCTTCATATCGTTTTGAAATGACTTTGCCTTTACGGTAAAGCAGACTCGGCAGGTCTTGACGATCCGGAGGAAAATAAAAACAGGTGGTTTTACCTGATGTATGCTCTTCTATGCGCCGAATCAGCGCTTCAAGACCAAGCCCATGCTTTGCGGAAATGGGAATACTATCGCTATAACGTTTCTTGAGTAATTGCAGGGCTTCTTCGGAGCTGAGACAATCGACTTTATTCAGTACCGTAATCATAGGTATCATATCAGCTTTCAGTTCCCGAAGCACTGATAAGGTAGTCTCAAAATAATGGTCTATTTCAGGGTCTGCGGCGTCTAGTACATGGAGCAGCAGATCCGCTTGAGCCGCCTCTTCTAAGGTTGAACGAAAAGCGTCTACCAGGGTATGCGGAAGCCGCCGGATAAAACCGACTGTATCAATAAGCAAGAGGGGAGGTCCTTTTCCAAGCTCAAGCTGCCGCGTAGTGGTATCCAGCGTGGCAAAACGTTTGTCTTCTACTAAGGCGTCAGCATTAGTCATGGCGTTGAGAAGGGAAGACTTGCCCGCATTGGTATAGCCTACCAACGCGCAGGCGTGAATTCCTTGACGTTCCCGTTTTTTCCGCTGAACTTCTCGATTTTTCCGTACCTCCCCAAGTTCCCGCTCTAACGTGAGGATGCGTTTTTCCACAAGCCGCCGGTCTGTTTCGAGTTTGGTTTCTCCTGAGCCTTTCGTACCGTACCGTCCCCCCCGCTGCCGGGAAAGATCAATGTACTTATGCCGGAGCCGAGGCAGAGCATAAGTACGTTCAGCCAGCTCAACTTGTAATTCCGCTTCCTTAGTTTTAGCCCGGCTTGCAAAGATTTGAATGATCAATTCTTGACGATCCATCGCGGAAATACCGGTCAGGGTTTCCCAATTCCGCTGCTGAGACGGCGTCAGTTCTCCGTCAAAGATAAGACAGTCCGCTTCCGCGGCTATTGCCTTTTCCGCAAGTTCCTCAGCCTTGCCGGTACCCATTCCAAATTTAGGATGCCGTTCTCTGATGTATATAATCTCTTGAGCGGCGATCTCAAGCCCCAGGGTATCCGCAAGTCCCGCCAATTCCTGAAGCGTTTCCTCTTGATCGCGTTTATCCCGGATTCCTACCAGAAACACCCGTTTGGGTTGTTCCTGAGTTTCATAGAGTTCTTTCATTATTTTTATTGTCAGCTCCCCCTGCCTAAAGGTTTTTTCTAGGGCTTGGGGCTTGGGCCGGTTGTCCGGCTTGCTCCCCAAGATTTCTACTTCCTTCCCGCTTTTCTTTTTTCTTTTTTCTAAGCGAGTATTTCTACGGCGGTTTCACCCTTGTTTCCAAGAGCCGGCGCCTCCATATCCATAGACGTTACGTTCCCGCGCCGCGTGGGTAGGTCTATTTGACTTTTTTAGTATACAACAAGATAGACAGGAGGTCAACCATGGTGGTACAAAACCTTTTCGGTGCGCCTTATATCCCCAGGCCTAAAGGCAGGGGTTTTACGGCAAACCGGATAAAGAATATAGTATACTAAAACAATGAATATAGACACCCCCTGGGTTAAAGAAAATTTTATAGAATTAGCTCGAACCCTCGCTAAGACCGACGATAGCGCACTGATCGAATCTTTTTTACGTTCCCTTTTGACTCCCGCGGAAACCGTTGATATTGCCGCTCGATGGGCTTTGGTTAAAGCTCTGAAAGATAATATCCCTCAGCGGGAAATTGCGTCCCAATTCGGGATATCGTTATGTAAAATAACCCGGGGTTCTAGGGAACTGAAAAAACTTCATTCGCCGTTTGAACAGATGCTGGCTATTTCAAAAAAACTATGAAGGTTTACGGCGTACCGTAAATTCGTCCCGGATAGTCCAGGCTTGTTCCGTGGTCTCTCTGGTAAGCCCAAGCAGATACGACTGAATCCGAAAAGGCTTTTCTCCAGCCCCAGGAAATTGGCGGGTCCATACCCCATTCTGGGAAAGCTGACGGATTTGGCAGTTGTCCTGAAAATAGGCTTCCAAAATCCCGCAGATCCGGCCTTTAAGGTCTTCCTGGAGCACCGGAAACATCAGTTCCACTCGGCGTTCAAGATTCCGGGACATCCAGTCCGCGCTGGAAAGAAACAGCTCTTCCGCGCCGCCATTGGCAAAATAGAAAATTCGGGAATGTTCCAGATAGTGATCGATAATGCTCACGATTCGGATATTTTCCGACAATCCCGGAACCCCCGGAACCAGCATACAGATGCCTCGAATACTGAGCAGCACCTTAACGCCTGCTTGAGAGGCTCGGTAAAGCGCATTGATAATGTCGATATCCGCTAAGGCGTTCATCTTAGCCATGATCTTTCCCGGATATTCTTGACTTGAACGCCGGGTTTCCCGTTCAATTAATTCCAGCAGCCGCCGCTTCAAAGCGATTGGCGCAATTACCAGTTTATGCATTGATTGAATCACCGAATAACCGGTGATCATATTGAAAAGATTCCCCACATCAAAAGCCATATCCTCTCGGGCAGTAAAAATCCCAATATCTTCATAGAGTTTTGCGGTTTTGTCATTGTAGTTTCCTGTGGAAAGATGTACATACCGTTTAATGCGGTCTTTTTCCCGCCGAATCACAATGGAAACCTTTGCATGAACCTTGAGCCGGGCAAGTCCGTAGATCACAATAACTCCCGCTTTTTCCAACCGATTCGCCCAAGAAATGTTCCGTTCTTCGTCAAAACGAGCTTTCAATTCTACCACAGCGGTTACATGTTTACCGTTCAGCGCCGCCTGTTCCAAAGCCTTAACAATAGGAGAATTCCCGCTGGTTCGATAGAGGGTAGTCTTAATAGAAATTACCTGGGGGTCTGCCGCGGCGGTTTGAAAAAATTGAATCACTGGATCAAAAGACTGATACGGCAGATGAAGCATCACATCTCCTTGACTTATCCGCTCCCAGAGGGATTGCTCTTCGGTAAAGGCTTCATGTACATAAATTTTCCAAGACTGTTCTTTAAGATGATCAAAACCCTTGGTTTCAACCAAGGGAAACAATCCAGCCAAATGGAGGGGACCGTCAATTTCATAGAGGTCCTCTGAGCTAAGTTTAAAGCGTTCCGCCAAAGTATCCCGCAGAAGAGGGCTTCCCGAAGAAAACACCATCCGCACTACCATAGATTTTTCCCGATATTCCAGGACCTCTTCCATAGCTTCAATAAAATCTTCATCCCGCTGTTCGTCTACAGAAAAATCCGCGTCCCGATTTATCTTGAACAACATTCGTTCCTTGACTTGAAACCCCTGATAGAGATAGCCTCCCCAGATCATTACCACGTCTTCTAAAAGCGCGTACCACGTCTTAGGGTCGCCGTCTTTCTTGGGAAGCCAGATGATTCGTTCCAGTCCAGAGGGAATTTGCATAATTGAAATATATTCCGCTTCTTCACCGGTTTCAGGAGTAAGGAGAAACGCCGCATACAGACAAAGATTTTCGATAGACGGCAGATTCTTATCAGCTTCGATCTTTAAAGGCGTAAGAACTGGATAAATCTCCCGCATGAAAAGAGATTCCAAATAATCAATATGACTGATAGAATATGAGTCAATCCGTACCAGTTCAAGGCCTCCTTCAGCAAGGGCGGGAAATATTTCATTTTCAAGACACGCATATTGACGCCGAAAAATAGAACGTATCTTGTCCGCCCCGATTTTAAGCTGTTTTTGAGGGGTCAGTCCTGAAGGGTCTTGAGCCATACCGATATTTCCAGTTCTGATGAGGCGTTTTATGCCGGCTACTCGAACCATAAAAAATTCATCAAAATTAGAAGAAACAATCGACAAATATCGAAACCGTTCCAAAGGAGGTAAATCGTTCCTAAGCCCTTCTTCCAATATCCGTTCATTAAAGTCTATCCAAGAGAGATCCCGATTAAAATAAATCGTTTTATACATAATATCCTTGATTTCTCTGATCCTATCTGATCATAGCAGGTGTATCTGATTGTATCAGACCGTATCCGGCTGTCTTTAAGTAAGTATTATCTTATAACCATATACATCTTGAAACATATCGGCTTTTTCTTCTAGTCCTATATGTTCTAAGCTGAGATCCCAGCTTCCTTGCGTGTGGAGTACGATAGTTTCACGCTTGTGTTCTACTGTAACGTGCCGAATTTGCTGAGAATGACCTCGGTCAAGGGCATCAGCGACTCTGAGAATAGACGCCATTTTGAGGACCAAAATCCGATCCTCCCGCTGAAGCGCAATGTAATGAATATCCGTCGAGGCTGGAGGCTTGCCTCGATGGTAACAGATCACATTGGCGATTACCTCAAGCTCGTCCCGGTGGAGTCCGAAAATTTCAGAATTCGCCACAATGTACTGTCCGTGTTTATGATGATTTAAAGCGCCGATAAACATTCCGATATCATGCAGCAGCGCCGCTACTTCCAGCAGCATCCGATCCTGCCGGTTCATGCCGTGTTCAAAGGTCAGCGCATCAAAGAGGGTAAGACAAAGTTCCGCCACCAGCCGGTTATGAGCTTCGTCAAAATGATATTTCCGACCCAGCGCAACTGCTGACGCAATAATCTGAGAAAAAAACTCCTCTTGCAGTTCTGAATCCACCCCCAAGGCAAGGTCAATCAGCAAGCCTTCCCGAATGGAAACATCAGGAGCCACAACCTGCACAGCATCGGTCTGTTCCAGAAAACGGGTATATACCAACAGTCCCGGCACAAAACCTTCGGCTTCGGAAAAAGGAATATGCAGTTCTTGAACGCAGGCTTCAATACTATAGTTCTGAATTTTCTTTACAAAGTTCAGCAAGGTCTCCCGCTCAATAATCCGGCATCGTTCATTCAGCTCTGAGCCGATGAGATTTGCCGCAAGCCGAATATCGGACCCAGGCATTACAAAAATTTTAATTTCCGCAAAGGCCATTTCCGCGTTTAATAAGCCCGAGGTGTTGCGGATAATTTCTTTTAAATATCGTTCTTGGGCGTTTACAGACCCAAAAGAAAGCCGAGACTGCTGATCGATGAGAATCGTTCCCAAGTGCAGACTATGAGCGGATACCATTTTTCCTTCCCGCAGAAGCATAATCTCAGTAGATCCTCCGCCGATATCAATGATTATGGTATTTGCCTGCCAAAATTCAGGGATATCTTGCTTCAAGGCAAAACGTACCGCCAAGTACATGAGCCGGTTTTCTTCGATTCCCTCAACTATGGTAATACGGAACCCTGTTTCCTGCCGAACCCGATCCACAAATATATCCCGATTCCGAGCCGCTCTAAGCGCACTGGTAGCAATCACATGAATATTTTCGTCAGCGATTCCCCACCCGCCAAGGAGTTCTCTAAACTTTTGCAGTACCGTAAGACACGCAAGAAAAGACCCCCTCGAGACCCGTCCTGAAGTAAACACATCCCGTCCTAAGGCTACCGGCTTTCCTGCTCTATCCACTTCCTGCCATTTGCCGTTTTCCAAAATTTCCGCAACCAACAGTCTAATGCCAGTAGAACCAATCTCCAAAACCGCGACGAGTCGATTTTTTGTTTTCATTTTCTTTAATTATTATTAACCATCAACTGCCCCTGCCTAAAGATTTTTCTAGGGCGGTTTCACCCTTGCTGCCAAGAGCCGGAGCCTCCATATCCATGACGTTACTTCCCCACGCCGCATGGGTAGGTCTGTTTGACTTTTTAAGTATACCCTCAAGCCGGCGGGGGGTCAAGGATATTGGTACACAACGATTTCGGTGCGCCTTATGCCTTTAGGCAGGGGGTTGCGGCGAACCGGATAAAGCGGCTCTGGAGGGGTTTTCAGTAATGCCTGAACCGGCCGGGCTTTCAGCCTCAACCCGGCATCTCTCGATCCAAAAAGAAGGCGTTACCGTTCATTGTCGCTGTCTAAAAACAGCTCTTTGAGAAATTTTGCCAGCTCAACCGCG
>JAITHD010000013.1 GCA_031280155.1 Treponema sp.
ATAATAGTATTGCCTTTATTAAGCCTCTGCATCAAAAAGGCATACAAGTACTCGTTGAAGTACGAAGCGGTAATTTTACTGAAAACCACGAGGGGATTGGACTTGGGTTAGGAACCTTAGACATACCGGGGATTAATCAATTAATCGAAGAGTTTAAAATTTTGATAAAGCAATACGGGATTGACGGCTTTGAGTTTAACGATATAGGAGGCGGTAAAACCGCCTATTCTCCGGATACCAAAAATATAAAACAATTCCGAAGCGATAACCCGTTGTATGATGAAAGTCTGTTTAAAGACGAAAACGGCGACGCCTTAACCAGCGATGAGATTGCCGCGGTGTTATGGCGGGAAGGCGGAAGCAATCTCTCGAATCTGATACAGATGACCAACGAGTCTCTTAAAGAAACTTATACAACGCCAATAGTATATGAAGAGAATGAGATTCGGGAAGTAAGACGTTCCGTGCTGGTCCGGGATACCGGACACGGCTCTAAGCTGCTTTCTCAACTGCGGATGGCCTATATGCCGGACGCTTATTCCGGCGCAGACCCCAAGGTACAAGGCAATCTGAAATACATTGTTCACGGGGTCCCGTATGAGTATAGGGACCATGCTTCTCTGTATGATGAAGCTCAAAACAGAGACTTTGGAGAAGACGCGGATAATCAATACGCTCCCTTTACCGTTGATTTAAGGGATAAAAAGCCTTCTATTATAACAAATCTATTGATAGATAATTTTGTAGGAACCTTTGATAATCCGAATAGATATGGGGGGTTATATTTTATTAACTTGCCTCCTGTATCTGAGGACAGCGAAATTCTCGATTATGTATCACGATTTTCAATGGGACTTTTTGGAAGGCGGACAACCCTTCGTGAAGTCGAAGGAGCTGGAGATTACCGAAAAACCTGGTAGCAGAGCATGAGGAATCGCTTAAAATCCAAGACGGGCGCGGCGAATCTCTGTCCCGTTATACGCCTGAAAATAGCGCTTGCTATTTTATTATTTATATGAAATAATTGATTTTCAAGGAGGAATACTGCAAATGGAAAAAAGTTTCCGTAAAATACGCTGGACCAAAGATGATACGCATTTTTCGCTTCTAGCGTTGCCGACTACCATTTGGTATATTTTATTTAGTTATTTGCCTATGTTCGGTATTATTATTGCTTTCAAAGAATACCGGATTTCAGGAGGCTTCCTTAAAAGTATCGCTACCAGTAAATGGGTAGGTTTTCAGAATTTCAAGTTTTTGTTCAGCAACAAAGATATCTGGATGATCCTTCGTAATACCTTGGGGTACAATGCGGTAATGATCGTTGTAGGGACCGTACTGACTATTGGGTTGGCTATTCTTGTCAGCGAGCTTCACAGTAAAGCGGCTGCTAAAATTTATCAAACTATCCTGTTTTTTCCTTATTTCTTGTCCTGGGTGGTTGTCTCTACCCTGGTATGGGGGTTTCTCAGTTATGATATGGGTATGCTAAACAGTGTTTTAGGTGAATTAGGACTTCCTCTGCACCGATGGTACATGGAGCCTAAGTTTTGGCCCGGATTTCTGGTCTTTATGAGTCAATGGAAAGGCGTCGGCTGCGGCATGGTGGTTTATCTTGCGACTATTGCCGGTCTGGACAAAACCATCTATGAGGCTGCTATCATTGACGGCGCTACAAAATGGCAGCAAATAACCCGTATTACCCTGCCCATGATGAAGACGATTATTGTACTTCAGTTTATTATGGCGGTAGGACATGTGTTTTATTCTGATTTCGGCTTGTTCTATCAAGTGCCGAGAAATTCTAACTCTCTTTATACTACGGTTTCAACATTAGATGTATTTGTATATAACCAGTTGAAAAGTTCCACAACCGGTATGGCGGCGGCGGCGGCTATGTTCCAGTCAGTAACCGCCTGTATTATGACTTTGGGAGTCAATCAGATCATCAAGAAGATCGATGACGACATGGCGATGATCTAGGGAGGATAGAATTATATGGCTGCTGTAAAAACCAACAGTTCAGTATTGCGGTTCACCCAGGTAAGTCCTATGGCGAATGTGATCTTTAACGGGCTTATGATTGTATTATCCCTAGTTTGTCTTGTTCCGCTTCTCTTAGTCGTGGCTATTTCTATTTCTGATGAGAAGGCTTTACAGGGATTTGGGTACCAGCTTCTTCCCCGAATATTCTCATTTGAGGGGTACATATATCTTTTCAAGCAGCAGGATACGATCCTTCGAGCTTTAGGGATGTCTCTTTTTGTAACCGGCGTAGGCACCGCCTTGTCGGTGGTGCTTAACGCGCTTATGGGCTATGTGCTTTCTCGGCGGGAGTATAGACTTCAAAAATTCTTTGTATGGTTTGTCTTTATCCCCATGATTTTTAACGGCGGTTTAGTATCTTCTTATTTTATTGTATCGCAGTTTTTACGGCTCAAAGATTCGGTTTGGGTGCTGATAATACCCTTAGCGGTTTCGTCATTTCATGTGATTCTTTGTAAAACGTTTTTTCGAACTACTATACCGGATTCTTTGATTGAATCCGCAAAGATAGACGGAGCAAATCAAATGACCGTATTTTGTACGATTATTCTGCCTCTGTCTCTTCCGGTATTAGCTACGATAGGCTTATTTTCCAGTTTCGGGTATTGGAATGATTGGTTTACCGCAATGCTGTATATTGATAATCCTAATTTGTATACCCTGCAAGCCTATTTGAATCGGCTTCTTGCGGATATTAATTATCTTGCCCAAAACGCCGCTCTTTTGGGAGTTTCCCAAGCCCAATTACTTGCTTCAATGCCTAAAGAAGCAGCCCGTATGGCTATTGTTGTAGTCGCGGTACTGCCTATCGCCTGTGCATACCCTTTTTTCCAGCGGTATTTTGTTTCTGGGCTTACCGTCGGCGCGGTAAAGGGATAATAGTGGAAATTTACACTGGTTTGCCGGTGTATTTTTATATATTAAGGAGTAATATTAGTATGAAAAGAAAAGTGTTTTATACAGCCCTTAGAACCGCTGTATTAGGAATGATGCTGCTTGGGGTCATTGGCTGTTCAAAACAGCAGTCTGGAGGAGGGGGACAGACAACCAGCGGCGGTTCTTCGTCTTCAGCAAGCGCCGCCGGTGTTCCTACGCTGATCTGGTGGCAAATCGGCAATACCCAAGCGGGATTGGCGGAAGATCTCAAGGTTATAAGCGATTATACTCAGGAAAAAATCGGCGTCCGGGTAGACATCAAGCAAGCCGGCTGGGGAGACGCGGGACAGCGGTTTAATACGATGATCAATGTAGGCGAATATTATGATATTCTTTTTACTGATCTCGGTTCCTATAACCGGTTTGTATCGTTGGGAGCTTTTGCGGATATTACCGATATCCTGCCTACGGAAGGTCCTAAACTATGGGAGTATATCCCGGATGTATTGTGGGATGGAGTCAGGGTCAAAGGTAAAATCTATTCAATACCGACATATAAAGATTCTTCGAAAACGTGCTATTATTTTTGGGATCATGCCTATGTAGAAAAATACGGAATCGATCTTAACGAAAATTCCTGGGCTTATCTCGATCAGGTTTTCACCAAAATCAAGGCGGAACAAGGCATTCGCTTCTATCCTTTCACTCTTGACCGGAATTGTAATCCTTTTATTTTCGATATTTTTGATGCTCTTGCCGCAGACTTGAATCCTTTAGGCGTGGATTTAGCTGATCCGAACCGGCGGGTAGTGAATACCCTCGAAGATCCGAGAGTGGTTGAAAAATTCCGGTATCTCCATAAATGGTACGAGCAAGGCATTATCAATCCTGACGCCAACACCATAGACGCCTCGCCTCGACCCCAGATTTTTTTTATGGCTCAAGCATGGCCGTCGGTTGCGTATTCTTATGCGACAACTCAGGGAATCGAGAAATACGATCCGGTTAAGTTTTTTGGTCCTTCCTATTCAACCGCGTCTATTCAGGGTTCTATGAACGCTATCAGCGTTAATTCAAAGTACAAGAACGAAGCCTTGAAATTTCTTGAACTGGTCAATACTGACAAAAAATTGCGGGATATGATAGGTTACGGTATTGAGGGAAAACACTTTGAATATGTGAATAACGGTACCGCGGTCCGCCGAATCCGTACTGACTGGTCCCTGGTTAATTATCAAGAAGGTACGTACTTTATCGAAACCCCGGAAGACACGGTTCCGCCGGGCTATTGGGAGGAAGTACGCCAGTTAAACGCGGAAGCGGTTCCCTCAGTTATGCTTGGTTTTATGATGGATATTGAGCCTGTGCAGAATGAGATCGCCAACTGCCGGAGCGTTTGGGGAAAATATCAGACGGATCTGATTACCGGAGCTTCAGACCCTGATGTAATCATACCGCAAATTATTGCGGAACTCAAATCCGCGGGTTTCGATAAGATACAGGCGGAAGCCCAGCGTCAGGTAGATGCTTTTGCCGCTGCTAAATAACGTGTGCCACTAACTATGATTTTGAAAACCACAAGACCTGGACCTCGGTTCCGGATCTTGTGGTTTGATTTTTTGATAGACCTTATCCTACAAGGAGCGGACAATCGCTTCCGCGGCGGCGCGGCCGTCCCCAATAGCCCGGACCACGAGGCTCGCGCCGAACCGGGAATCCCCGGCAGCCCATACCTTGGGGTTCGAGGTGTGGAAACTGCCCCGGGTGCGGATGTTGCCCCGCTCGTCCGC
>JAITHD010000200.1 GCA_031280155.1 Treponema sp.
AACACATAGATTGAATCTTTGAGAATCTCCCGTTTTAAGTCTTCCAGAAATGATACAGAACTGGAACTTTCAGCTTCATGCTGATTCCATGTCCGCAAACGGTTTACAATAGCGATATCCCCAGGACATACAGTTTCCCTTATAAGCCCCTGTTTATAGAGCCAATGACTTGCGACTCCATATTCGGCAATGTGATGCATTTCTTTTGTCCGAATCTGTATTTCCAGCAATTCCCCGGTTTCAGACATAACCGTTGTATGCAGGCTTTGATATCCGTTGGACTTGGGCATAGCGATATAATCTTTGAAACGCCCTTCCAGAGGTTTCCAGAGGCGATGAACCATTCCCAGCAGATTATAGCAGCTTTCCATAGTGCCACAGAAAATTCGAATTCCGAACAAATCGAACAGGTCCCCGGGGGTTTTATTCCGTTTCCGCATTTTCCGATAAATTGAATAAAAATGTTTCGCTCTGCTGGAAACCTCGATTGGTATGCCCAAAATTTCTGCTTCGCGCTGAATTTTCGCCTGAACCTGTGCGAGAAACACATTGCGGCTGTCCCGTTTTTGGGCGACGATTTCCTTAATGTGCTGATAGGCTTTTCGATTAAGCTGTTTAAAAGATAAGTCTTCCAGCTCTACTTTTATCCAAGAAATACCAAGCCTGTCCGCTAAAGGCGCGTAAATGTCTAAACATGCCTGGGCTGCCAGTCTGCGCTGTTCCCGGTTAAACCGTTCCAAGTTCCGCATGTGAGCAAGAAGGTCTGCAAGTTTGATAAAAATGACCCGAATATCCTTAGCCATAGCGAAAAGCATCTTTCTAATATGTTCCGCTTCCGCTTGGGTCTTATTTTTCGCTGAAATGTCCGCAATCCGAATTGTTCCTTCAACTAAAAGCGCTATTGTTTTACCAAACTTTTCCTGAATAGAAGTAAGCTGACCTATCCCAAGGGGTTCAATAAGAGAAGACTGTTGAAAAACCGCCCTCTCAGCCTTTGGTTCCGCAACGCAATGAAAGAGCAGCCCCGCAATTACCGTATCTGCATCAAGATTAAGCCTCATCAGAATATCCGTTACTGCCAACGAATGATCCATATCCGCTTGGATATCTGGGCTATACTGTTCTGCCCATTCAAGGGCTTGCATGATCTTTGCCTGTTCTTTGGCGTTGCAGACCTGTATTTTTTCTTTAAATGCCCCTTTAATCGTATCCATAGTCAGCGTTTATCGGCTTTTTGCTATCAGTCCTTCAGCGAAGCCCCAGGGCGACCTCGCTTGACCTATTATTTTCCCCGCTGACCAGTTAATTCCAAATAGGCTAATTCTGTAAGACCAAAATGAGCGTTTTTCGTATATTCCTTCGCGTATTCATCATAGAGCATATCTTCGTACATTTTGCCTGCAAAACCTTCGTCAATAAATCCTGATTTTTCAACGGTATTACGCATACCGTTAAGGAGATTTTTGATTAAAAAGGTTTCTAAAGCTTCGCATTGCTCATAGAGTTTATCGGTTTTATCTATTACCGGCTTTTTTGGACCTTGCCGGACTTTCTGTTCCGCAGATTCGATGTTGTCGAGAATGTCCGCAAAACTCGGTCCGGTTTTTCCCAGCTCCTCAGTATTGGCTCTTCCAATACTGCTTGAAACCTGCCCCAGCCGGGCTTGGTCAAGATGCAAAGAACCTGTACTTTCTATAGCCATCCCTATTCCTTACCGTTTTAAGCCTGTGGCGATACCAAGCATATTATCGCTGGTCTGTATGGTCTTTGAGTTGAACTCATACGCCCGTTGAGCGACGATAAGATCAACCATTTCCCGAACTACTGAAACATTAGACATCTCAAGGAATTTGTGGTAAATCTGCCCCATGCCCTCGTATCCGGGACGCCCCGCAATCGGATCCCCTGAGGCTTCGCTTATTTTAAAAAGGTTTTCTCCTACCGCAGTAAGCCCTACTGGATTGGGGAAACGATACAACTCAAGCTGTCCTACCTGAATCGGCTCGTTTGGATTGATCTGAGGCACCACCACTGAAACCCGTCCATCCTTGGAAACCGTGATCTTCTCAGGCAGAAAACCTTCGGGCATAACAATATCCGGCAGCAGCCAATACCCATTAGCCGTTACCATACGCCCGTTAGAATCTATCTGAAAAGCGCCGTTTCGAGTATACGCCCAGCTTCCGTCATACATCTGAATTCTGAAAAAACCTTCCCCTACAATCGCCATATCCGTGGTGTTCTCAGTATTCTGAGGCGATCCTTGGGTGAATTGCCGTTGAGTATCAGCAAGTTTGATCCCGTGTCCCATCTGAATTCCTACGGGAACCACCGTGTCTTCCGTAGCCGGAGTTCCTGCGGTTTTCACAGTTTGATAGAGGAGGTCCTCAAAATCAGCCCGCATCCGTTTATATCCTGAGGTATTCACATTTGCCAGGTTATTGGAAATCGTATCAATATTAGCCTGCTGTCCTATCATGCCGGAAGCGCCGGTCCATAAACTTCGTACCATCTTTCTTTACTACCTCTATAGTCGTACCACTTGATTTATCAAAGTCCCCAGCATGGAATCCTCGGTTTGAATCACCTTTTGGTTAGCCTCATAAGCTCGGTTTACTTCGATCATCTGAACCATCTCAATCACCGGATCCACATTAGCGGCTTCGATGAAACCCTGTACTACTCTGGGACGGTTTCCTTCTTCTATAATCCGGGCTTCTCCAGAAATATCATTGGTACGGTACAAACTAGACCCCTGTTTCTCAAGATACCGCTCAACGTCAAATTCTACCAGTTTAAGCGTATCCAACAGCGCGGTTTGTTCCCAGGTATTGCCCTCTCTGGAAACCATCGCATGAGGGTCTTCAGTATATGCGGCGTTTACCCAGATTCGTCCATTTTTATCAACCTGAAAATTGTTAGCCTGCACCTTGATAGGTCCCTGCTCGCCCAATATGGGATATCCTTCTTTGGTTTCAAGATACCCTTCTTTCCCAAGCTGAAAAGAACCGTTCCGGGTATACCGTTCACCCCAAGGAGTCTGAACCGTAAAAAAACCTTTCCCATCCAGTGCAAGGTCAAAATCGCTTTGGGTTTCTTTCATAGCCCCTTGTTCAAAGCTCGTATATAATTCATTGAGTTCTACTCCAGTACCGAGTTTCCCCATAATCGGCGCCGCATCACTGGACCCAAAAGGATGCTGGTATACCCCATCATCTCCCACTCTACGCAGGAGGAGTTCGGGAAAGGATTTAAAAGAAGTTATATCCTTCTTATATCCGGTTACATCCACATTTGCAAGGTTATTGGCTATTGCGTCCAGCCGCCACTGCTGTGCTTTCATTCCACTGGCGCCGGTATACCATCCTCTAATCAATTAGAGCCTCCCATACCTTGTAAATATCGGCATATACAAAAAACCCTTTAAAAATAAAGAAAAAAGTCATCGCTTTGCTAAAATAGTTTCCGCGATTTCCGCGAACCCACCGCCGCATTCTTTTGACGCGACGAACATCGGAAAATGTTGTATAAGGCTTTCATATCGGCGGATGTTGGCAACAGCGCAGGTCAAGGGAAAACGAACAAACATAGGTTCATCATTGGGAGAATCCCCTATGAATAGTGCTTCCTTGTCCCCAATGCCGGGAATCCAGTTAAACCGCCGTATTAAAAACCGTTCTGTCATGGAAAGTTTATTATATGTTCCCATCCAGATATTTATGTGAATAGAAGAAACCTTTGCCACAGCTCCTTCTTCAATCGCAATAGACTGAACCCGCTGGGCATCTTCCAAAGACAAAACCGGTTCCTCTTCGGCAAAATCTATGGCTATATCAAAAAGCCGAGCGAATTGGTCTTTAGCCAGCCGCAATTCAGGCATCTCCTGGAATGCCCGATCTTGGATCCGCTTCAGCGTTGGATGATCGTTTCTCACTGCTTCCGGGTGATACTCGGCTTTAAGCCGCGGAAGCCCTCCTTGGGGCTGCGGTTCCTCCCATAACGCCAGCGCGCCGTTTTCTCCTATCACGCCGTCAACAGGCCACTCCCGGGCAATAAGATCGCACCACCCCGCAGGGCGTCCGGTTACTGGAATTACCTTGAGTCCTGCGGCTTTCAGATTCCAGAGCGCTTTATATGAAGAGGGCAGCAGTTTCCCGTGCTGGGTGAGGGTATCATCAATATCCACGAGTACAAAACGAATATTCCGCGCCTCAAGACTTGTCATTTCCTGAATAGGTTTCATACGCTCATAGTGCCACAGGACGCGGATCATCTCAAGACAAGATTTTTGTTTTTTACCTTTTTGCGGTAAATGACGCCGGAATTCTCTCAGACAATTTCCGCGGCTACGCAACATACCTCCGGGCTTATGGCGACGCCGCGCTGCAAATTCGCCTGTAGAGCCGGCGATTTGATTGCAAGCGCCGGTATTCTGATGGAAAAAACCAGGGAGCTGCTACCTTATCTCTTCCGGGTAGAGTATAATCCCGATGCTGAACCAAAACAGGCTGCTTTCCATCTTTGACTGATAGCGGTTATCCCATACC
Organism: Treponema sp.; assembly: GCA_031280155.1. Taxonomy (GTDB): domain Bacteria; phylum Spirochaetota; class Spirochaetia; order Treponematales; family Breznakiellaceae; genus JAITHW01. The sequence goes on from JAITHD010000200.1 coordinate 4,548, forward strand.
AGCCCGGTATCATAGCCTAAAGCTCCTATGCCGGAAGAGCCTTTGGTGGGAAAAAGCCCTTCGTAGCCGAAGGACGCTATAAAATGATGCCCCGTTGCCCTAACCGGTGAATAGACGAG
>JAITHD010000029.1 GCA_031280155.1 Treponema sp.
GTATATCCGCTTCAACCCGGATAATAATGCCCTCGGACCCATAGGGCGCATAAGCCATTACATGCATATAATACCTCGATTCATATACGGCGTTAAGATGAAAGGCGCTTTAATACCCCAGAATATTTGGGTAAGTGTATGGTCACAAACTCTTTTTGACTTCACAAAAATATGTAAATAATATAAAACACGCATGGTTCAAAAAAATGGAAACAAATAGACTTGTTTAATAACCATCTAAATTCGTCTATTATAATTTTATCAAAACCGCCGTAAAACCTTATAGAAGAACCCCTTTAGAGCTGGGGATATAAGGCGGCACAGCGGCAAAAGACAGGTTGGAAATAATTTGACCTTTACGAAAAGATAGGTGAGAATAAACCTATGACCATACAGAGGGCTTTCAAGGTGACTCTATCCCACCACTGAACAGCGGGTATGCTTGAATAAGACCCTCGGCTCCTGCCGCTTCCTGTATAATCTTATGTTAGCGGAACGGATTGCAATATACCAAACGTTGAAAGACAATAGAGAAGCCCTCTATGCCCATACGTACAAAACCGAAAAGGACTACAAACAGGAACATGGGTTTCTCAAAGAAGCAGACGCGGCGGCGCTCCAGCAGGCACGGCGCAATCTTGAAGCCGCGTACGCAAACTTTTTTACATCCCTGAAAGGCGTCCGTAAAGGCGGGACCGTTGTACCGGGCCGCGAACAAAATGAACAAGACGCCGGTGAAACCGTATACAATAGGGGAGGCGGTAAGCTGTCTTGGGCGGTTGGGAGGGTCGAAACGGGCTCCCGGCGGCGGCCCGCCGGGGGTTAAAACGATTTGTCCGGGCTTACTGCGCTCAATACCTTGCTTGCCTGCCGCCATTGGCTGCCGTAATTTTGTGGGTCAAGTTTTAGCCTAAAGGCAGGGGTTTTACGGCAAACCGGGTAAAAATAAAGCCCCTCATTGCAAGATAAAAAGAAGGATTCTATACTAATAGATATGAATCAGACGCCGTTATTGGATGTACAGGGACTGTCGATAGGGATTCAACAGGGCAAACGTTGGCTGCCGGCGGTGGACAATATTAGTTTTCAGCTTTATCCCGGAGAAATCCTCGGTATTGTAGGAGAATCCGGGTGCGGTAAAACCCTCACAGCTTGTTCAATTCAGAGGCTGCTTCCCCAAGGGGTACAGACGACTGGAGGGAATATCCTATTTAATGGCATTGACATCACAGGACTTTCCCAAGAGGAACTGCGCCGGATCCGGGGAAACGAAATCGCTATGGTTTTTCAGGAGCCTATGACTTCCCTGAATCCGCTGCTTACCATTGGCCGGCAGATAGGAGAGCCTCTGGAACTCCATGGTAAAAAAGACAAAAAACTGATATGCTCTAAAGTTCTGGAGGTTATGGAAAAGGTTGGGCTTCAGGACCCCAAAAAATTAGCCCCCGCGTATCCTCATCAGCTTTCCGGGGGTATGCGCCAGCGGGTGATGATTGCCGCCGCTGTCATTTGCGAGCCTAAGCTGCTCATTGCCGACGAACCGACGACCGCCCTGGATGTAACCATTCAGGCTCAGATTTTACATCTCTTGAAAAAGATAAATCAAGAACTGAAAACCGCTATCCTATTCATATCCCATGATTTAGGGGTGATAAGTCAGCTTTGCGATCGGGTGCTGGTTATGTATGCGGGAAAACTTGTGGAAGCCGGCGGGGTGAAGGCTATTTTTTCTCACCCTCAGCATGAGTACACCAAGAGTCTTATTGGTTCTATACCAAGAAAAGCGTTAAAGGGAAAGCCCCTAGCAAACATTCCGGGAAAGGTTCTTTCTATAGAAGAAATAGCGGAAAGAAAATTCGGCTGTCCCTTTGCTCCCCGGTGTATTCGCGCTGGAACGTCTTGTTTTGCTGGTTTTCCAGACAAGGCGACGGTGAACGAAGGGCATTATGTGCATTGTACGTTGGTAAAACCGTTGGCTGAGGAGCATTATGGAGGAATCTGAAGCGCTTTTGATAATGCGCTGTGTGTCTAATACATATATAAATGGCGTATTTTTTAATAAAGAGGTAAAACCTGTTCTTGACCATATTGATCTAGAAATGGGTCCTGGGGAAATTCTTGGAATTGTGGGGGAATCCGGGTGCGGTAAAACGACGTTAGGGAGAAGTATTCTGGGTTTGATAGACTATGAGGGAGAGATTATTATTGACGGACTGAGGCAGGATAAAAAGCGGCGTCGAGAACTTGCTCGAAAGGTACAAGCGGTTTTTCAAGACCCCGCAGGTTCTCTGAATCCTACCAAACAGATAGGCTGGCTTATGGGAGAACCCCTCAGGATTCATCGGATTGGCACGAAACAGGAGCGTACCAAGAAGATTGATGAGATGCTCAATCTGGTGGGTTTAGACAGTTCTTACAAGTCCCGGAAAGTCCCGGAACTTTCCGGGGGACAACGGCAGCGGGTATGTATAGGCTGTGCCCTGATGCTTGAACCTAAACTCATCATTGCCGACGAAGCGATAAGTTCCTTGGATGTGTCTGTAGGGGCTCAGATTCTCAATCTGTTTCAAGATTTACATCAACGTTTTGGGCTTGGGCTGCTTTTTATCTCCCATAACTTAAACGTAGTATACCATCTTTGCGATCGTATTGCAGTAATGTATCAAGGGCGGCTTATAGAAATCGGCGCAGCCGAAATGTTATATACCGCGCCGGCTCATCCTTACACGAGGCATTTATTAGACGCCGCGCCGGAAATCAACCGAGAACTTTCCGTTCCCCCTTATCTGGAAACAGCGGAAGAATTCGATAAAGCGACTTGGGGCTGCGGTTTTGCAGCCCAGTGTACCCGAAAGACTGACGTTTGCCGGGAACCGCTTCAGGAATTGCTGAATATTGGGGCATCTTCGGCAGCGCCTCATCTGGTGAGGTGCCGGAATATTATCAGTTCAGGTCTTTAATACCGCGTCTTCCACGCCTCTCCTCATTGTGCCGGGTTGCTGTCGGGACCAAGCCTGTGAATAGCGGTAAGTGTAATCACCCCTATTACCGAACCTGCCAATGAAAGGAGATGAGATGAAAATCTACCGGTTTAATCCTGACCTATCCAACAAACGGCTGTATCCAAAAGGAACCTGCCGGATTATACCTTTCAAGAGGGATTAGCGGGATAGATACAACTACCGCATAGACTTACATCATCTCCCAGTCAGAGATGATGGTCTAGCGCCTATGTCAGCTACCCCTGCCTAAATGCCGGGGTTTGAGGCTTGTTCCGGTCGCCCGGGTACCCCCAAGATTTCTCCTTCAACGATACGTGCCTGGGGCATAGCTTGGTACTTATTGGCGGCGATAAAACAGTCGATGACAGATTCTACGCCCATGGGTTTGCGTCCCGCTCTCCCTCTAATATTTCGGCAACGGTTTTAAGTTTTTCATGCTCCATTCTATATTATGCAGGTGTTATTTATTAAAATTCTGATTTTAAATGACAGAAATTTCGATTTCAAAAGTCAGGGTATACCCGATATGGTCAAGAATAGATTTTTTATCAAGTAACGGTCTGAATAATTCAGAAAAATTCCTGAAATCCGGCGGGAAACGGGTTTGAGAAAGACGTATTTGTTGAGACGGGTTAATGTCAGCCGCCTATTTCGTGCCAAAATACAGCCCGAAATACGTCTTGACACACTGCCTCTCACTGGAGGATACTCAAAAAATAAGGCGCTTACAGCAAAACCATTAGAGGGAATCTAAAGCAGCGCCTTGTGAAAGGCGCCGGCAGCAACTTTTTTCTCTCAAAGAAAATGAATGGCGTCTTGTAAAGACGCTGACAGCAAAAAAGGCTAAAACAAGCGTCTTGTTTTTTTATTTTTCTAGCGAGGAGGAAACTATGGCTTTTATCGAAAAACTTGAATCCCGCATTGAAGAGCGGGGCAACGTGTCGATTACCGAAAACGCTGGATTAGGGTATAAAACTTCAGGCAAACAACTTGTGGACATGACCTTCAAAGTTTCCTCGTATCGCAGGGCGGACAAGAAAACCATCCGGGCTGATTTTGCCGCAGCTTTTGCCGAAACGCCGGAACTTGCCGTCAAATGGCTCTTTTATGTGCGCGACGTGCGGCAAGGGCTGGGGGAACGCGCGCTCTTCCGGACCATACTGGAAAGCTGTTTTGCCCGGGACGAGAAATTCGCGCCTCTGTTCGCCCTTATTCCCGAATATGGACGCTGGGACGACCTTATTTCTCTTGCGCTCAAAAATCAATGCGCCTTCCAGGTGATTAAAGAGCAATTTATCCGGGACAAGGAAGACGCTCAAAACAATAAACCAATTTCGCTCTTAGCAAAATGGCTGCCGTCAGTGAATGCATCCAGCGGAAAGACCCGGGCTTGGGGAAAACGCTTTGCGAAAAAGCTGGGCTTGTCAGAAAAAGATTACCGCCGGCAACTGGCGCTGCTTCGGGACCGGCTTGACGTGGTCGAAGTCAAGATGTCCGCCAATCAATGGGGCGCCGTCAAATACGAAGCGGTTCCGTCCAAAGCTAATGTACTTTACCGCAAGGCTTTTGTCAAACACGACGAAGAGCGCCGCAATGAATTTCTTACGAAACTTCAAAAAGGCGAGGGGGCTATTAACAGCGCGGTAAACTTTCCCCATGATATTGTGCATCAGTATTATATCGCTGTGGGACACAGGACGAAACAGAAGGACCCAACCCCTGATAGGTCCCTCGAAGAGCTATGGAAAGCCCTCCCGTCGTATTCCCTTGAAAACACTATTGTTGTCGCCGACGGTTCCGGCAGTATGTACTGCAGCACCGGCGGCGGCGGGAATATTAGGGCGATAGAAATCGCAAACGCCCTTGCGGTGTATTATGCGGAGCGGGGCAAAGGTGAGTTTAACAACAAGTACATAACGTTTTCGCAAACTCCCCGGTTTGTCGATTTATCCAAACACGAAACCCTGCTCGCAAAATTATTTGAAGCGGAAAAACATAACGAAGCCGCCAACACCAACATCGAAGGGGTTTTTGATTTGCTCCTCGATACCGCTGAGAGCAATGCTATGAAGCAGGAAGAATTACCGGCGGCGGTTCTGGTTGTTTCCGACATGGAATTCGACGCCTGCGCTTTCTCCAATTCAAAAGAAAGTATGAACGAAAAACTATTTACGGTTATCAAAAAACGCTGGAGCGAAAAAGGCTACGCGCTGCCCCGCCTGGTGTTTTGGAATGTATGCAGCCGCACAAACACGATTCCGGTTAAAGAAAACGACCTCGGCGCGGTGCTGGTAAGCGGGTTTTCGCCCAACGTAAGCCGCATGATTATGTCCGGCAAACTCGATCCCTTCGATGCCCTGCGGGACGTCCTTGCCGGCGGGCGCTACGCACAAGTGACCTATAGCTAACCGAGGCAAACGAGCCTGCTTGACACAATAAAAGGGTTTTTATATCCTAGTTTATAAATAAAATTTATAAGTATTTAAGGAGCAATTAAGAGAATGTTTACTATTGAAACGATCTGGGTGGTTTTGACGCTGCTGGTTTTCGCCTCATTCTTGGGCGCGCTGATTCTGCTCAAGAAGAAATATCGTCTCGGTTTTACCGGGAGAACCGTAACCGCTCTGGTTCTCGGCGCGGTTTTCGGCGTGGCGCTGCAAGTGATATTTGGAGCGGAAACTCCAAGCGGACCCGGCGCGGAAGCTAAAAAATGGATTAATATAATAGGTCAGCTTTTTACCAAGAGCTTGCAGTTGGTTGTAGTACCCCTGGTGCTTGTGTCTATTATCAAAGCGGTTTCCCAATTCCATAATTCCCAAGAAGGGATACGGAAAGCAGGTAAAATTATCGGCTTTCTCTTGATAACCACCGCAATTTCAGCGGTGGTTTCGATCATTACGGTGAGGCTTTTTAACCTTAACGCCAATCAGTTGATCGAATACAAAGAATCAACCTCTCGTCCCGCAGACGTAGCCGGGACGCTCCTCAATCTGGCGCCTAACAATATCTTTGCCGCGGTTTCCTCAAATTCCGTACTGCCTGTGGTCTTTGTGGCGGTTTTGATCGGAGGGGCTTCGCTTTCAGTCAAAAAATCCTCCCCCAAATCAGGAGAACGGTTTGAAGGGTTTCTGGAAACCGCCTATGACCTGGTACTGAAAATCGTTCATCTGGTGATTGCGTGTACGCCTTACGGGATTCTCTCAATTATTGCGGTCCGGGCGGCGTCAGGAAGCGGGGCGTTTATCCTCCAGCTTGGGCTTATTATCATCGCGTCTTTTGTAACTCTCTCGGCGATTTTCATCATGCACTTGGTGATTGGGGCTTTCGGCGGTATTCCGCCCCTCACCTACCTGCGTAAAACTTCCCCGGCGCTGCTCTTTGCATTCAGTTCCCGAAGCAGCGCTGCTGCCGTACCGCTCACTATAGAAGCCCAGCGGAATCTTGGGGTAAGCGAGGCAAACGCAAACCTTGCAGCCGCCTTGGGAACCTGTATTGGTCAAAACGGCTGCGCCGGCGCATATCCGACAATGCTCGCCATTCTGGTGGGGCTGGTACAGGGCTGGGATGTTTGGTCCGGGTCGTTTCTGATTCCTCTTGTGGGCTTTGTAGTAATTGCGTCAATCGGCACCGCCGGAGTCGGCGGCGGCGCGACGAATGTTTCGCTTATGGTGCTTTCTCTGCTTGGGCTGCCGGTAGAACTGGTTGCCATTCTTATTTCGGTTGATTTTATTATTGATATGGGGCGAACCTTGATCAATGTAAGCGACAGTATTCTGGCGGGTTATGTGGCGGGTAAATCAGAACGCGACATTAACAAGAAAATATTGCATACCAAGGTATTGCTCAACGAAATGGAAAAGGCATAATCGGCAGTTTAGACCCTTTTTTTTAGGCGCGTTTTCGATGATAGGCTGTTGTATTTTGAAATGAACTTGCATAAAAAAAGGAATCCCGATAAGGTAATACAATGATTTATCAATATTGGAATCACAAGATGGAAACCCTTGACCGGGCTGATTTAGAAGCGTATCAGCTTACCCAATTAAAAAAGACGGTCAAATATGCGTTGGAGACGCCGTTTTATCAATCTCGGCTCAAGGCTGAAGGTATACGGCATGAAGATGACATTAAAACCTTAGCTGATCTTAGACGGATTCCGTTTACCACTAAGCATGATCTTCGAGGGGGTTTTCCCTATGGATTCCTCAGTATTCCAAAAGAAGCGATAGTTCGGCTTCATGCCTCAAGCGGTACTACCGGAACGCCTACAACGATTTATTTTAGTCAGGAAGATATTATCCGATGGACTTCTTTTGTGGCTCGTTCAATCTATGCCGCAGGATGTACTAAGTCGGATGTGTTTCAAAATATGATTACCTATGGTCTTTTTACTGGAGGACTTGGGTTTCATTATGGCGGTGAAGCAGTAGGAATGATGGTAATCCCTTCAGGAGCGGGAAATACGACGCGGCAGTTCAAGCTGATGCAGGATTTTGGGACTACCGTGGTTCACGCAACTCCTAGTTTTCTGCTTCATGTAGAGTCAAAGATGCGGGAAGAAGGGATTTCTCGGGAAACGCTGCGCCTGAAACGGGCTTTTGCCGGGGCTGAACCCTATTCAGAAGATACTCGCAAACGTATTGAAAAACTGCTTGCCATTGATGTGTACAATTCCTATGGGCTTTCAGAGATGAACGGTCCCGGAGTGGCTTTTGAGTGCCAATGTAAAAATGGGCTTCACTTGTGGGAAGACGGTTTTATTCCTGAAATCATAGACCCTGACACCCTTGAAGCCATACCCGATGGGGAAACCGGCGAGCTGGTTCTCACCTGTCTCTGTCGGGAAGCCACGCCTATTCTGCGCTACCGAACCCGGGATCTAACCAGTTTTTATACTGAGCCTTGCGCCTGCGGCAGAACTCACCGCAGGCTTCGGCGTATCACAGGACGCACCGACGATATGCTTATCATTAATGGGGTCAACCTGTTCCCCAGTCAAATTGAAGAAGTGATCATGTCCATAAAGGAAGTAGGGAACAACTATCTCATTGTGGTGGAGAAAGAAGGCGCTATGGATCGGCTTACCATAAAAACTGAAGTAAATCAGGATATCTTCATGGATGACACCCGCCCGCTGAACGCTCTGAAAGAACGGATCCGCAAGACCCTTCAAGGAATGATCACCATTAACCCCAAAGTTGAACTCCATGAACATGGAAGCCTTCCAGTCTCCGAAGGCAAAGCGCAGCGGGTACAAGATATGAGACCTAAAGATGTATAGCCCACAAATACGGGAGCCTACAGGCTCCCGGACTATTGTTATTCGGAGAATACTTTTTTCAGCACATAGTTCTCAGCTAATATGCCGGTAATGGGGTTTCCCTCCATATCTAATTGGGTTATCGTATTTTCTCCGACCTGATAATACGGCGGCGTTTCTTCAAGGTCCGCTAAGGTAATGATATTTCCCTCAGGGTCCCAGGTAAAGGTTCCGCTGACCGTAAAATCGCTGTCTTCTCCGTCTATATAATGATATGTTATGGTATAGGTCTGGTCATATCCCAGTTCAAGCTGAACATTAATGCCCGGACCATCCGCCGCTGGAATTACTCCAGTATACACCCCCGCCCAATCAATGCTGTTCTCTGTGGTATGAGCCGCATCAACAACCTGATTATCCGATGCTGCCCCTGGATTCGCTGAACTACATGCCCCTAAGAGTATTAATAATAGTACAATCAGGGACAGGTCAATCTTTTTTTTCATAATAGTACCTCATTTCAAGTATAACCCAATTCTATTGTTTTTGCGAATTTCCCGCCTTAATCTGACAGGTTAAGCAGGCTAGTTTCAACAAAGTTTATGATACTATCCCGCAAAAAATCATCCAAAGGCGGCAGCGACGGGGGCAGCGTGGATAGGTATGTTTCCCATTGTTTCACAAAGCTCCGGGTATCTTCTTTCCAGTCTAAAGGCAGCCGCTTTCCAATAAGCTGGGTTTCTGTGTGTCTATCCCGCAAAACCAAATCTCCGGCAAACACAAGCCGCATATCGGTGAGTACGTTTTTTTGATTGCGGATGATAAAAACCATAACCCCCCCGCCTTTTCCCGACGGGGGATGCTTGAATTTTTTGTATAATGAATAATCCCATTGATCCAGAGGTATCCGAATCCGCGTCAAGAGTTCTTGAGAACCGATTGGCAGAGGCTTGGCGCTGGACAGGGGTTCAGGATGCCCGTAAAATCGTGAAGCTGAAATCCATCTGGTTCCAGATGCGGAACAGCGCAGTTCATAATGAGCGTCAAGGGCTATCAAAGGCGCGGCAGTATCCAGACGCAGGGAACCGTTGCAGATATTGCCGCCAATAGTGGCTAGATTACGGATATGAGGTCCTCCGATACCCTCTAAACTGCGAGTAAATACTTCAGGAACGATCTTGCCCAGGCGCTTGCCAAGCTGAATTATGTCGTTCAGCTTAACCATCGCCCCAATTTCAAGATATCGTTCATTTCTCGTAATCCGGTGCAATTCTTCGAGTTTGTGCAGAGATAATATATTTTGGGGGATCTTCGGCGCTTGGGTGCTTTGCAATCGCAGGAGCTGGGTTCCTCCAGCAAAGGGAACCGCCTCAGGAACATGAGCCCAATCATTAAATAATTCCTGAAACGTAGTGGGGAAAAAAAGCTGGTTACGCAGTTCGTCCATAGATTCTCCGTTGTCTAATATCCGCTGTGGCTAAAATCGACGCTATCAGGCTTTCCGGCTCAGTACAGCGGCAGCGTATACCGCTGAGTTCCAAAAGAATTTCGCTCCTCCTGGGCTGACGGTTTTTGGTTAAGATAGTTTCAACCGTCAAAATCTTGCCGGTATTGCAGTATCCGCAATTTTCAACCCCTGCTTTTTCAAAGCCTTTAAGAATATCCTGATATGCGTCGGTTTTAGAAAAACCTTCTATAGTAATGATTTCGCTCCCCTGTACCTGAAACGCCGGCAATAAGCAGGATTTTATTACCTTTCCATTAAAGATAACTGAACATGCGCCGCAAACTCCGATTAAACACCCTTCTTTCGCCTCTTTGAGATGATAAGATTCCCGCAATATGGTAATGAGCCGGGTGCTTGCATGAGCTTCGGTTATTATTTTTTCACCGTTGAGGATAAATTCTATGGTCATGCTAGGTCCTCCTGTCTTTTGAGTTTGCCTGTTTTCCATATAGTCTGGGGGTTCAGCGGAATCCCGTCAAAAGCATGATCCATAGCTTGCGAAACAGCTTGGATATACGCCGCGGGAATTGTACTGAACGGCAATTCGCCGATTCCTTTTGAAACAGCTTCATCTTTTCGGATAAATCCGACTTGTATAAACGGTACATCTCGAGGAGTTGGAATATCATAATTAAAGAAAAACGCATCCGGAATCTTACCATTAATATAGTACACCTGTTCTCGAGCTGCCCAGCCGACGGCATGAATCGCCGACTGAGTAAGCGTAAGCCGGGCCCGCTCTTCCGATAATAGGCGTCCTCCGTCAACTACAAGCCAAATCCCCCGAATTTGAGGGCTGTATTCTACAAGATCGATTTCCACTTCTACTACCGCAGTCCCCCACCCAAGGTGACTAAGCGCGATTTCGTCAAAAAGCCGATCTGACGGAACCGATAATGTGCCTTCCCAAGGGGTTTTCAAGGCGGGTTTACAGGTTTGGCAGACGGTAATCGGCAAGGTCCCTTGAAGCCGCTGTTTTTGTATGCTTCGGCAGGCGTTTTCTACCAGCCTTGTGACAGCGCCCAGATTTCTCGAACTGCTTCCGGGACCCGAATCAGGCGCGGTATCAGTATTGCCAAGATGGATACGCACCAACTCTCCTTCAATAGAAAGAATGTCCGCAGCCATTTCCCGCCAAATCCGTATATAGGTGTCATTAGCGGATATCAGACTGGACTTGATTTCAAGGAAGCCCTCTTTGTCTAAGGTCGCTTCTACGGTATAGACTCCTTGATCCCCGCCAGTGTACAGGAAACCGCTTCCCTGATAGGCAACGGCTATGCCGATTCCCCGAAGAGGTGCGTCTTTTTCCTTCCAGTCTGACATACGGCGTTTATTCCTGAGCAGTTCATAGGACGCCCATTTCCGGTAATAACCGCTCGTTTTCGCAACCCCGTCAATAAGTTCTTCCAGAGGCGGCTCCTCAAGCGCAACACCGATAGGAAGGGATTCATTTTTTCGCCGGACATGGTTTTTCCGCCATTCCGCAGGGTCTTGATGGAGCATATCCGCGAGCCGTGAAACATGCAGCTCCAAAGCAAAAAAGCCCTGAGACAAGCCGAAACCCGACAAAGGACCTTGGGGGGGGATGTTAGTCTTTACCGCAGCAGCCTCAAGCTGAACCTGCCCCAATCGGTACGCTCCCAGACATCCGAGACAGGTTTGATCTAAAATCTCATCGGTGAAGACTCCCTGAGCGCCTAAATTGGCAACAGCCTTGATTTCAGTCTCCGCAAGCTCTCCTTTGTTTCCCAAAACGCTGCGGATTTCGATCTGCCCGGCGTTTCGTTTAGGAGAATACCGGAAATCTTCTTCTCTCGTTATTATCAGTTTTACTGGTTTCTTGATGATAAATGCCCCCAGCGCGGCGTGGCAGGCAACGAGGGAGGGATACCAGATTTTACCATCCAGATGTATTCCGATCCGGGAAGGCTCAACCAGCACGGTTTCCAGAGAGACCCCCAAGACCCGGGATACCGAACGCTTGACATGAAAGGGCCATTGACTTGCAGTATATACAACCATACGCCCTTCGGAAAATACCGCGCTTGCCCCATGAGAATCAGCATACCAATGTTCCTGAATACTGGTCGTATAGGTTCCTTGGAGGCTCTTCGTTTCAGCCGGACTGTGTTCCTCTGGAAGGTCAGAATCTTTTTCCTGAGTTTCCTGATTAGTTTCCGCTTCTTCAGCAGGTTCAGGGGCTTTGCTTTCTTTAATCGAAATGCTTCGTTTTCCAAATACGCTGTCAGAGGTCCAAGCTGAAAAGACCGGCGGTTCTTCCTCGACGATAACCTTACACTGTTCCGCGTATTCTCGCACTTTTTCTTCATTCGGACCTAGCAGAATAGCCGCTGGTTCCCCAATATAAGAAAGGATTTCAGAAGCGAAGATCGGTACTGGAAAGTCCTCCAGTTGATTCACTCCGGGAATAGTTTCCGCAGTAATAAGGGTATAAAAATTCGGCATTGAAGGAAGTTCGATATCTTTGAGACGTCCTTTAGCAATAGGAGAACGGATGATCGCCCCAAAGTAACTGCTCTGGATCGTAATATCATCTATAAATAAAGCGCGATTTTTCAATATATTTCCTTATTTTTAGATTCGTGTATTGTTTTTGCTATTAGTATAACGTAAAATATATCAATATAGCAAGTGAGGTAAGATAATGACTGGTATCATTCTTACTATATCAGAAGATATAGTTACGTTAAGTCCTGAAACAAGCGCCGCCTGTTTCGGGTGTATGCGCCAGGAATGTAAGACCAATGCCCGGCAGTTTACCGCAAAAAATCTCTTAGGTCTTCCCCTTGCGGTAGGGCAGACAGTAGAAGTCCAGACCCCAAAGACGGCGCTTTTCAGTCAAGGACTGCAAACAATAGGGTCTCCTCTGGCAGGGTTTCTTGGGGGCTTTATGCTTGTTGGACTTTTCGTTCCCTTTGCCGGAGAGGCGCCCCGGATTGCCGGCGGAATAGGGGCGCTCTTTATCACAGCGTTTATCACCTGCTTGGTACGGAAACGGTTTCCCCAAGCGGTGATGCCCAAGGTGATCCGAATCTGTGAACCTCTGCTTTCGGCTTGCCCGGAACCCTAGATATTGCAGGCAATACCATGCTTTTCTTTATCTGAAAGGAACACTAAATCGATAAGTTTCATAACTCTAAGGGCTTGTTCTGGTTTAACAAGAGGAGTTGTCTTGCCGTCCAGAGAATCAACGATATTTTGATAATAATCTCTGCCGGTAACTTCGATGTGAGGCAGCTCCAATTCCTGAGTAGTTTCTTTAGGACGGGGAGCCATAGAGCGGGTAGGACCTGCGGCGGTATAGACAATATCTTCCGCCCATTCCATAGTTTTCGCGTCAGTCAGCTTGACGATCTTGCCTTTACAATCCCAGTTCTCAATGACGGCTGTACCGTCATAGGCGGAGACGTGCCATCGGGGCTGGATGATAAGGCAGTTCATCGCAATATTCACGATATAGTGAAGCCCGTTTTCAAAACGGAAAGATGCGGTAAAATTATCGTCCACTTCAGGCGAGAAGACCTTGTGCAGAACCGCATTGACTGATACTACCTTATGCGGTATAAAGTTGAGCATCTGATCCATGAGGTGAACCCCCCAATCCAGCACCATTCCGCCGCCGTTCTGTTTCCAGCCGCGCCAGCCGTGAAGAGACTGCCGGGAACCCTGTACTCTGCTTTCTATCATATAAGGGTCTTGGAGCAGCTTGTCTTCAAAGATTTTTTTTACCATAAGAAAATCTCTGTCCCACCGGCGGTTCTGGTGGACCGTAAAGAATTTCCCTGAATTTTTAACCGCAGCGATGATATCTTCCAGTTCTCCGGCATTGAGGGTTACTGGTTTTTCGCAAATAACGTGCTTCCCCGCCTGAAGACACCCAATAGCGTAAGATTTATGAACATCGTTAGGGGTCGCTATCAGCACGAGTTCAATCTCTTTATCCGCATAGATCTGGTCTGGAGCGCTAAACGCCTTGAGCCCCCTTTCCTGAGCCTTTTGGACGGACTCTTCCCGGACATCATAAACGCCGCTAATTTCCAACTGGGGAAAATTGTTCTGAATCATATCATGGTGGTACCCAGCCATACCGCCATAACCAATAATTGCCATTTTATGTGCCATTTTTATTACTCCAATATGTTAGCATTATAGAGGATTAACAAAAAAATTACTAGAGGATTGAGATACAATCCCTATGACTATCCTTACTTTACAGGGTTCCCTGTTTTTTGGTATAGTAGATGTATGCTACTGTCTGAATTAGGCGCTCCCCTCGAAGGATTGCGGGCGCAAATCTATGAAACTTGGAGGCGTCTTTGAGGACGCTTCCTTTGGAAAGCGGATTGGAGATATAGAAAAACAAGCTGGAGCGGCGGATTTTTGGAATGATCCCGGGAAAGCCGAGAAAATCTTAGGAGAACTCAAGACCCTTAAAAGCCGCTACGAACCTTGGAAAAATCTGCGATCTGAAATTGACGATTTGCAGGTATTGTATGAGCTGGCTGGAGAAGCCCAAGATGAATCTCTATCAGCGGAAATCGAGACGACGTTGAAAGGACTTGCGGACCGGTATGAAAAGCGGAAGGTTCTTGAACTCATGAGCGGAGAAGTAGACAAAAACGCCTGTTTTCTTACGATTCATTCCGGCGCAGGCGGTACCGAAGCCTGTGATTGGTCTCAGATGCTCTACCGGATGTATCTTCGCTGGGCTGAACGGCGGGGGTTTTCTATTGAGGAACTGGATTCGCTGGAAGCTGAAGGAGGCATCAAGTCGGCGACGGCAAAAATCGAAGGCGATTATGCGTACGGCTACCTTAAAGGCGAATCCGGCGTTCATCGGCTGGTACGGATTTCTCCTTTTGACGCTAATGCGAAACGGCATACCTCGTTTGCATCAGCCTATATTTTTCCGATGCTTGATGATTCCATCGAAGTTGACATAAAACCCGAAGACCTTCGGGTAGACACCTATCGTTCTGGAGGCGCTGGAGGACAGCATATCAATAAGACCGATAGCGCGGTCCGGTTTACCCACTTGCCTACAGGCATTGTAGTAGCCTGTCAGAATGAGCGAAGTCAGATCAAAAATCGGGCTATTGCGATGAGTATGCTCAAGGCTCGGCTTTACGAGTATTACCGTCAGGAAAAAGAAAAAGAAAACGAGCGGTTCGCCCAAGAAAAAAAAGATATATCTTGGGGAAATCAGATCAGATCCTATGTATTTCAGCCGTATACGATGGTAAAAGATTACCGAACCAAAGCGGAAATCGGGAATATCCAAGCGGTCATGGACGGGGATATTGATTATTTTATCGAGGAGTACCTGCGCTTTGTCTGGAATAATTCCCATACCCGTTAAAGGTATAGGAAAAGGCTGGATCATGCTTATCTTTATCGGGTTTCTCAGCGCCGGCGTCTATGCCGGAGCAAAATCAGAACCGGAAAAAGAACCCCGTAATCCTGAATGGATATTAGGGATAACCGCTTTCGATGTATCCGCGCTTCCGCCAGCCCGGCAGGTTGTTGGAGACTTATTGCTCCGAAATCTTGTAGACGGTTTGAATAGTATTGCGTATCGGGTGCGGGTTTCTCAGGAATATACGTTTTATAAAGACTACGCCTGGAGTAAAGACCGGACTGCGGCGGCGAAAACCTTGGTCGAAAAACGGGGGCAACGGGATAAGCTCGTTTTTGAGGGATATCCTGAATGGAAATATCAAAAAGAACTCAAAAAAATAGATGAAGAGATTGCAAAACTCGAAGAAACCCTGAAAACCGTTGAAGGTGAAACGCCGTTGATCGCTGCTGAACCGGTATTTAAGCTCCCTGAAAGCACCAGAGCCGGGACGTTTCCGCCGCCGCCCAACGCGGGCTTAGAATACCAATTCTGTATGAAAGAACAAGTCGATGGGTTTCTTACCGGAAGGGTCGTTGAATTTCATGGGCGGTTATATGTTACGTTCAGGTTTTATACCCGGTATAGTCAATCTTTTCAATACGAAGACGACGTGATTTTTTCTGTTGAAGATACGCAGCAAGGGATAGACGAGTTAGTCAATCGCGTAGCAGCCGCGGTTTCCGGGGCTAAACCCGCCTCTCTTCTTGTTTATACCGAACCGGAAGATGCGCTCATCATGCTGGACGGTTCTTTTGGAGGCTATGGGAACGCAGGTCCGGTAGAACACCCTCCGGGAACGGTAACCGTTGAGAGTTTTGCTGATAATTATCAGCCTTCAACAACGCCCCTAGAGCTTCGCTCCGGGGAATTAGCTGAACTCTATATCAATTTGCAGCCTTTGAGCAAAGAAGCTCTGACTATTACGGTTCCTGACGAAGCGGCTCAGGTGTATCAAGGTTCCCTGTATCTTGGAGAAACCCCTTTAGAGGTGGATGTTGATACCCAGCAGTCCACCTACTTTCATGTGGAAACAGCAGAGGGAAAAACTGGGTCTGCAATTATGCCCGGCGGCGCTGGAGGAACCTCAAATACGCTGTTTCTGCGGACAGGCATACCCACTACCGCTGCGGAAGGAAAAGTCGCCAAAGTCAGACGCAATTTTTACGGGTCCTGGGCGCGGTTTTGGATTGCGCTGCCTACGGCGTTTCTTTTGCAGGGGATAAGCGACGCCCAAATAAAAGCATATAATAGTACAGGCCACGCTTCGCTCCATCAGACCGCGCAAAACGGGAGGAATATTTCTATAGGCGCTTGGATTCTATTTGGGCTTGTAACTGCGGAAGTGTTATATCGTACCGGAGTGTATATCTATACCGCCGGTAAAACTCCGGATCCGCTGGTAGGAACAGGGTCTGGAACGTCAAAATAAGGATAGGTAGTATGAAGTTTACTGAGCGGTTAAAACAATTTTTTGGAATCCGCAAAGCTATTTCTGAAGAGTTCTTTGAAGAACTAACGGATCTGCTGGTAGAAGGAGATTTTGGTCCTGCTGGAGCCTATAAAATGGTGGAAAAGCTGCGGGAAGTCTGCAAAAAAGAGAAAATCGCCGAAGGCGACGAGGCGCGCCGGGCCTTAGCGAAACTGCTGGAAGAACTGCTGCAGGAACCCGCGGGAACCGAAGCATTGACCCTCGGTCCTCCAGATGGGATATTGACCATTATTCTTTTATTAGGGGTGAACGGTGTTGGAAAGACTACCACTGCGGCTAAATTGGCGGATTCAGGACGGGCTCTTAAACGGAAACCCATCTTGGCTGCGGCGGATACGTTTCGGGCTGCGGCTATTGATCAGCTCAAAATCCACGGGGAACGCCTGGGACTGCGGGTAGTAGCCCATAAACACGGCGGAGACCCTGCGGCGGTGGTCTATGACGCGCTTGAAGCGGCTCAATCCGGCGGGGGAGACCTGATCATCGCGGATACCGCCGGACGGATGCACACAAAATCCGGACTGGTAGAGGAATTAAAGAAGATAGACCGGATCGTAGGGTCTAAAGCTGGAACCGCACGATATATCAAATGGTTGGTGCTGGACGCTACTACCGGCAGAAACGCCTTGGTACAGGCTGAGACGTTCCATGAAGCGGTTTCCTTAAACGGGGTAATTCTGACCAAATGCGATTCCAGCGCCAAGGGAGGGGTGGTTTTTTCCTTAGCTGAAGAATTGAAGCTGCCGGTAATCTATACCTGTGACGGCGAGAAATACGGGAATATCAAACCTTTTGATCCTCATGTGTATTCGTTGGAATTTGTGGGACTTGCGTAAGATCTGTTGGATACTGTTGATACTAGGATTGCTCGTTTTTGCGGCAAAAAACGTTGCGTCAGAACAGTGGTATCTTTCCAATGCCGCAGGGATGGTTTTAGAGTATACGCCTTCTCAAATCGTAGCGTTGCGGAATAAATACGCTCTTTCAATAACCATTGTATCTCCAGAAGAACTGCCGGAATATTTGAGGGAATATTTTAAACCTTCATATCAGATTGAACTGCATATCCTGTATGAACAAGGGAAAGAATCGAAACGCCAATGGATTTTCAAAGATTCCGGGAAGGTTACGCGGCTGGTTTCTTCTTTGAATAATCCGAATGTATCGACTGCGGTTACAACTGAGGAAGCATTGACTCTGGAAGAGGAACCGCCGGCGCAAGACCCAGGGGTAACGCCTACTGGAACCAGTCCTATAGGATTCATTGAAATCTATAATGAGCATAATCTTATTATTGAAGAACATCAGTTTTCCGCTGACGGCGCTGAAAGCATTGCTTCGTATTTCTATAATAAGCAGATCCTTATCAAGGCTGAGACTCGATTGAAAACTCCCGGGCCCACAGAAGCCGAAGGAACGTCAAATGAACCGGTTATTACACTGATTGCCACAGATAATTACCGATATAACCGTTCCAATGGGCTGCGGGGAGTTGAGCGGCTCTATCATGAGGCGGCAGCGGATAATTCAGGAGAAAAACAGCTCACTCGGCTCCAATTTCCGCATTTAGGGTTGAATTCTAGGGTAGATGAACAGTTTGTTACCCCTAGTACGCCGTACACTTCGGATTTTTTACAGGATATTATCATGGAAACCAGTATTAATCCCGGAGATCGGGTTATCTATACCACAGATGAGCGGGGCAAGGTCTTAACTGAAACCAGACAGGACCCGGAAGGCGCAATCCGCGGGGAAATCCGCAATGTTTGGGTTGGAGACAGGCTGGAATCAATAGAATGGAACTCCGGCGAAGATGAACGGCGAACCGAATATGATTATGACCCCGCAGGGAACCGGATTATTGAGCGGAATTACAACAAAGGCGTACTAGAACGGACAGTCCGCCGGGAAAACGATCAGGAGATAGAGGAGTTATACATGAACGGCGCTGTGATCCTCCGAGCGGTTTGGGAAAAGGGGCGTAAAATCTCTGAAGAACGGATTCGTTCTTCAAAGCCTGCCGACCCTGAGTGACGACGGTATTTTACCGCCCGGACTCTCTTTGGCTTATTGCTGCGGTAGAGATGACCATCAGCGCGGGAATGTTTCTTGCCGCAGGGGTAGCCAAGGTTATCATCCTCGTCATCTTTATCGTATTAGACAAGTTTGAAAAATGGTTTTTCCAGTCTGATTATGGAACAAACTGCTGGAAATGACCTTCAAATCCAATAATCCCGACTATCAAGAAATCCTTCACATTCTGCAATCCTTCGACTCAGATTTTATCTATGGACGCGGATCAGGGCATAGGAAGGGCAGAAAAAAAGCAGGGAGGCCTTTGGCTGCGTCTTTTTACGGAGGGTTGCGGATTACACCGCTGGTTAAGGTTCTGAAAACCAACCGTAAAATAGAATGACTTAAACTTAAAATGAAGGAAAAATTCTGAGTTGTGTAAACTCAGAAAGAAATAGGACACCCAGTCTCATGGTAGAATGGAAAAAGAAAGCCATTGTACGGAGGCAAGCCATGAAAGGCTCAACCGAGTGTCCTACGAGGATTGTAACAGCAGTCCCCTACAGGAGAGGGAACTGGCAAGAAGGGAGCGGAAAGTATTGTCGGAAAAGACGAAGTTCCGGCTGAAATTGTTCGACTGGTACTGGGAATACCTCTCTGGGTTTTTCGCTTTCAGGGACCGCCGGACGCGGCGCTCGCCTGCCGGCATTTCGGCATTCACCGGTCATAGTTCTACTCCTGGAAAAAACGCTATGACCCCAAGCCTCTGTATTTCGGGTCTCAGCCGATTCGCCATCCCCAATATAACCCGGGCTTTTCGCGCTGAAGTTAAGCGTCGAATCAGCGGCGATAGCAGCCCCTGCAAGAGCAGGAACCTAAGCTGTCTGGGAATCCTCTGATAGAGGGACCCAATAGCTTGACTTGATATGGAGGGTATGCTATTATTTTTTTGGCTTAAAAGCATGAACAGTATCAAAAAAAAGCATCCGCTATGCGTGGTTTTTTTGTTAGTATCCACCATAGTATACACTCAAACAAGACCCGCCCCTTCGCAATCCAGCGGACAAACGCCGGTTCAGCAAGTATCCCTGCCGCGGGTCGGGATTTTGCCCATCAGCGGTATACTCCAAGAAGATGGAGAAAATATTGCCCGGCTTCTGTCAAATGAACCGGAAATGCGTTCAGTTTTTACGGTTGTGATCCCTCAAATCAGTCTTGGCAATACCTTAACAACTGAACCTGAAGCTACTGGTTGGAGTCTCGTTGACGGGGATGTTATTAGCGCTATAAGCAAGCAGTTAAATCTTGATTTTGTAATAATCAGTCATATACAACAGTTAGGGTCTCGGTATGTGATCATTATGACCTTGATTAAGGTGCATACCTTACAATTAGTAGCCGGGAGCTATCGAGGATTTCATACCATAGGAGATATTCGGATACTATTGCCGGAGCTTGTTAAAAAAATAGTGGAGGCTTCCAGATTTGATACATCCAAAGCGTCAAGACTGGCGGTACTCCCTTTTGAGCTGTCTCCGGACGAGGAGATCAGCCCGCAGGACGCGACGGTGCTGCTGCAATTTTTGATGATTGATATTGCAAATACCGGAAAATATGCGGTCTTGCCTCGGACAAAGACTAATAAAACGGTCTTGTCAATTCTGCAAACAGTTCTCCAGGAATTACCGGATGCGAATACTATTCAAGCCCTGGCATCCTCGATTAACGCTCAATGCGTACTGCTTGGAAAGGTCATCCGCTTTGAACCAGAGCGCAGTCTATTCTTCAGCCAGATTCTTGGGCTGGAAGCGATTACCCTTCGTTCTGGAGCGGTTGTAGAATCTCGAAACGTTACTGACGGGTTTCATCTGATGTCTGAATTGTCTTTCCAGCTTACCGGCGTACATTCCGGGATGTCTCAGGTTTTTATTTCAGATATTATGGTATGGGTGTCAGGCGGAACGTTTTCTATGGGAAGCGGCGAAAACGAAAGGGATGAGCAGCCGGTTCATACGGTACACATAAGCAGTTTTTACCTAGGGAAAACGCCGGTTACTCAAAAGGAATACGAAGCCGTCATGGGAAGCAATCCAAGCAGCCATAAAGGGGAACTGCTGCCGGTAGTAAACGTGAGCTGGTACGACGCGGTAGAATACTGCAATAAATTGAGTGTTAAAGAGGGTTTAACCCCGGCGTATAGCGGAAGCAACGATCAAATCGTCTGTAATTTTACGGCTAACGGGTATCGGCTGCCGACTGAAGCGGAATGGGAATACGCCGCTAAAAGCGGAAATCGGGACAGTCTAAGTTTTGAATACGCCGGCGGAAATAATCCGGATATTCTTGGGTGGTACGCTGAAAACAGCGATAACCAGCCTCATGAAGTTGGGACTAAGACGCCCAACAGCGCGGGTCTCTATGATATGTCGGGAAACGTCTGGGAATGGTGCTGGGATTGGTACGGACTTTATCAGCCGGAATCCCAACAGGATCCTGTTGGACCGAATACTGGAAGAGAACGGGTAACTCGGGGAGGAAGCTGGTACAGTTCCGCTGAAATCCTGCGTTCAACCTACCGAAATAAAGGAAACCCTAGAAACCGGTACGGCGATCTTGGGTTCCGGGTGCTTCGTCCTGTTTTTTAGTAAAAGAAATAATAGTATGATGCTTGCGGTTCTGCTGAGTATACTTGCCTTGGTTGGGTGTTCCCGAGAGTCGGTTCCTTCAGTTACCAGAGAAGAGTTATTTACATTTCAGATAGGACGGCTTGAGGATCAGATAGCGGTTTATAATCTGGAAGGAGATCAGGGGGTACGGAAAACCAACCTTACGATGCGGGATGGACTTTTTTATATTTCAGACGGTACTGGCGGAAAAATAGTCCGGTATAATTCCTATGGAAATCCATTATTTATGATTTATAATGAAGAAACTAACCCCCGGCCTATGACGCTCCAGACCTTAGATACGATGCCTGAGGGAGAAGTTATAACCCGCTGGGCTTTTACATATCCTTTGCAGAATCCGGGTAAGATTATTGTTGATTCTCGGAAGCATATTTATGTAGAGGATCGGCTGCCGGACGAACGGCACAGTTTTGATCCTGAGAGCAAGGCGCTTCTCAATAATGTGGTCCTTCATTTTGACGCGGATGGGGATTTTGTGGAATATCTTGGACGGGAAGGCATAGGAGGAAGCCCATTCCCCAAGATCGAGGGCATCTATACTTCAATTAAGGATGAACTTGCAGTAGTATGCCGTTTGCCTATCGGCTGGAACGTCTACTGGTTTGATGCTGACGGGATGGCGCTTTATCTGGTTGAAATACGGCAGGATACTATTCCTATGCTGCCGAACCGAGATAGAATATTTGCTTCATTAGATACGATTGCTGTAGCCTCGGACGCGCGGAGACTATACATTAAGGTTGACTATTATCAAGGTACTTACGACGCTTCCACCAATACCCGCTCCGGGAATGAGCCGGATAGTTCTCTCCTCTGGGTTATGCGGGTAGAAGACGGGACGTATCAAAAAAATATAGAAATTCCTTTTTTTGAATCTTCATTTATGGAAAATAATCTTAAAATCACGAGCAAGATGTTTTATTCACTTCTTGGAGTCATCAAAGGGGAACGGATATTTCTCCAGTTTCCCGTAGAAAACGGGTATTCTATTTTAATTTTGAGTCCTGAAACCCGGGAACAGCAGCAGGGATTTATCCCTATCCAGAACGACGAATTACAATTCAATGCGTTTTCGCTTTCTCCTGAAGGGATTCTCTCAGCGCTTTTGGTAGGAAATTGGAATATAAAACTGGTCTGGTGGCGGACGGATAAGTTTATACCATCTTTTTAACTGATTTTTAAATATTCTCGATATAAAAAGGCATTGACATAATCAGTATATAAAGGTTAAGGTTAAAAATCGTGGAAACTGTTATGGATGCTCTAAATATTGATACCTATATCAGAAAAATACCTGATTTTCCTAAAAAAGGGGTGCTTTTCTATGATATTACCGGTATTTTGGTGGAACCGAAAGCCTTTGCGTATTGTATTGATAAGATGGTTGAGATCTACCAAAATAAACAGATAGATGCGGTGGCGGCTATTGAAGCAAGAGGGTTTGTTTTCGCGGCTCCGTTTGCGCTTAGGCTGGGCATACCTCTTATTTTGATCCGTAAAAAAGGCAAACTCCCTGGTAAAATCCTCTCCAAAAAGTATCAGCTTGAATACGCTGAAGCTGAGATTGAGTTGCAGCCTGTGGATGTCCCTTCAGGTAAGGCGGTGCTGTTAGTGGACGATCTGATCGCTACCGGCGGAACTTTCAAGGCTGCTCAGGAACTCATTACTGCCGCAGGCGCAAGAGTTCCTGAAATATTCGGGGTAGTAGGACTGCCTTTTTTAAACTATACCCAGGTTTTAGGAGATATCCCGATACAGACCTTGATTACCTATCAGGCTGAATAATCCCGATGCGGCGTGTAAAACTTGGAGTCTATGAAAACCTATGAGCGATAAGGATTTGAATATTCCTATACAAGATTTTGCTGTAATCGACCAGTATCGCAGTATGCGTACTGGTTATCCAGAGGTGGTGTACTGCGCGGGAAAAACTGTAGACCAGTCAGAGTCGATTATTGTCCGTATGCGGGAGCAGGGACTTCCGGTACTGGGGACAAAAGCGGAACCAGTTTTGGCGGCGCGGATAAGCGCCTGTTTTCCAGAAGCGGAGTACGACGAGCTTGCCCGGACTATCACGGTAGGAGGCCTGTGTACCCCAGAGGAACGGCAAGGGCGCATCGTTGTGGTTGCCGCAGGTACTTCAGACCTTGGGATCGCCCGGGAAGCGGTCAGGTCCGCTGAGTTTTTCGGCAGCAATGTTGAACTTATCAGCGACGTAGGAGTCGCGGGTATTCACCGGCTTTTTGCCCGGTTAGAAGATATCAAAAAAGCAAACGTCGTTATTGCGGCGGCCGGCATGGAAGGGGCTTTAGCCGGGGTCATTGCGGGACTGGTTTCAGCGCCGGTTATTGCACTGCCTACAAGCGTTGGGTATGGCGCATCCTTTGGAGGAGTTTCAGCGCTCCTCGGAATGCTTACTTCTTGCGCTCCGGGAATTTCGGTAGTAAATATTGATAATGGTTTCGGCGCAGGGTATCAGGCGAATCTGATCAATAAATTAGCGGTAAAATCGTAGTAATCTTCTCTAAAAACCCAGGAATCTTTTCTTATATTTTAATGAGAGAAGATATATGCATCAAAAATATCTGCGGCTTATGCTGGAAAACAGTCCTGATATTATTCTTTTACTGGACCAGGACAGCCGGTTGATCTATTGTTCAGCGGTATTTCTGGAGCTTGCCCGTATTAGACGCTTTAGGAGTATTCACAAACAGCCTTTAGATAAAGTTTATAGCGTCTTTGGGGATAAAAATTTTGTGGAACAGGGGATCCGGCAATTTGAACTGCTTAAATCGTTCTATAGAACTATCACATATAAGGCGGAAATTGATTTTTCCGGCGCCGGCAATCGGCGCACCTATACGATTAAAAACACGCCGGTTTTGGACGATGCGGGAAATTTTGACGGAGCCTTGATCCTGTATCATGATATAACCGAGCTGCTCTGCCGAGAAAGGGCTGAACGTATCCGCATCATGTTTGACGCAAGCCCTTTGGCGTGTATGTTCTGGGATCCTGAGGGGAAACTGATAGATTGCAATCAGGAAGCCCTCAACCTATTTGAAGTTTCTTCCAAAGAAGCGTTTATCAAGGGATTCTATAATTTTTCCCCCCGGTACCAAAGTAATGGAAAACTGACCCGTCTCAAGATACAGGAAGATATACAGGAAGCCTACCGCGCCGGCAGGAAGCGATTTGAGTGGCTCCATTGTACGTCTAAAGGGGAACGGCTGCCTACTGAAGTAACCCTAGTTCGGGTTGAATGGCGGGACGGCTATCGGGTGGTAGGCTATACTCGAGATGTGCGTTATGTTGAAACTATCGAAGCAATCGAAGCGAAACGGCAGGAAGCGGACGTGCGGAATCAGGAACTTGAAGTACAGACTAGAGCCGCTCAGGTTGCGTCTGAAACTAAAAGCAGATTTCTTGCCGCTATGAGCCATGAGATTCGGACCCCGATGAATACTATTATCGGTATGAGCGATATGATGCGTATTGATAATCTTGATGAGACCCAGCGGAGTTTTTTAGGGGATATAAAAAAAATGTCAAAAGCGCTCTTGCAAATTATCAATGATATTTTAGATATCTCAAAAATCGAAGCAGGCAAGCTGGAATTAACACCGATTCATTTCAACTTGCTGGAATTGTATAACAATATTTGTTCTTTGAGCCGGTTCAGCGCGGAAGCAAAAGAACTGGAATGGCGGCAGTCTTTTGATCCGGCGGTTCCTCATATCATATACGGCGATGATCTGCGGATTCGACAAGTAATTACAAATATTGTAAATAATGCGATTAAATATACCAAAACCGGATATGTTGATTTCAGGGTAAAACGGATTATCAAACAGGATCAGGAATATCTTGCTTTTATCGTACATGATACGGGAATCGGCATTAAAAAAGAACATTTTTCTAAGATATTCAATAGATTTCAGAAATTAGAGGATAAATTCAGTCACGGCATTATGGGAACCGGTCTTGGGCTTCCGATTACGAAAAATATGCTTGCTATAATGCATGGTTTTATTGAATTTGAAAGCGAATATGGCGTAGGTTCGACGTTTAGTATCTTTCTTCCCTTGATTGAAGGGGATCCAGCCCAGATTGAGGGACCGTCCCCTAGTTCTTGTGTTATAGCCGCAGAAGATACTCGTTTATTGGTTGTTGACGATGATGAAATCAATCTCAGAGTAGCCCTCAGTTTTCTGAGGAATCACCGTATCAATGCGGATATCGCGGATAACGGGGCTGCCGCAATCCGTATGGTCCAGGAAAAACCCTATGACCTTGTATTTATGGATCAGATGATGCCTGAGATGAATGGCATTGAGGCAACAAGGCGGATTCGCGGGCTTGAAGGGAAACGGTTCAAGACTATGCCCATTATTGCCCTTTCTGCAAACGTAATTTCCGGGGCAAGAGAACGGTTTCTTGCGGCAGGAATGAACGATTTTATCCCTAAGCCCATTGAAGCTCAAGATTTAAACCGGAAACTTGCCAAGTGGCTTCCTCAAGAAAAGATAGTTCTGATTGAAGGTCATTTTAAACATATTGAAAGAGATCAAGGGTTTTACCGTCGGCTGCTTGCCAGTTTCAGGTCTGATCATGGGAATGATGTTCAGCGAATAACCGAAGCCTTACAGCAAGGCGATAGAGACCTTGCGTATCGTCTCACCCATGCCTTGAAGGGCGTACTCGGTTTATTCGATTCTGGAAACGCGAAGACCATTGTTAAAGGGCTTGAAAAAGCCTTGACTACTGGAAATACCGTCCAAGCTGAACTGGAATTACCAAGATTGGGGATAGAGATTAACCGTCTCTTACAAAAAGCAACAGAAGGGATTCCTGAAATGCCGAATAAAATTCCTCAAAATACAACCCTCGACCCCAGGGTGCTGCGGGATATCCTTGAAACCTTAGAACCTCTCTTAGCGGCTAGGAATACCGCAAGTTTGACTTTTGTACGGGACCTTCAAAACTATGGTTCAGACCTCAATGGCGGTAAAGCGATTCTTATCAAACAAATAGAGGATTTTGAATTCAGTAATGCCTTAGCGACTTTGCGGACCATTAAAGAGCATGAGTTCAATGGGTCTGGTTTTAAAAATGATTCAAATAGAATCATTTTAGAACTTATAGAGGTGAAGGCGCCGCTTGATCAAGGGTAAAGCGTATCCCCTAAAAATCTTTTAATAGGTTTTCAAGCTTTTCTTTTAAAATAAGCGGAAGAACTATGGTTTTAAGCCGAGATTTTTCTCCAGCATAAAGGCTCACAGCTTTCTTGGGACAGTCAAAGCGTTTCGCTAAAAACGCGCAAAGTTCAGCGTTTGCTTTGCCGTCTTCAGGAGGGGCGGCGATTTTTACCCGCAAACGTCCTGCTTTTACCTCCAGCATCTGAGACTTTGACGCTCCGGGCAGGGCTTTGACGTGGAGATAGATCTGGGTTTCAGTAACTTGAAAACAGGACTCCATAAGCTATGGTTTACCCCAAACTCCGCCGAAATTCCCGGGATATTTCTCGCTTCAGGTCCCGTTCCTTAATATCCGCCCGTTTATCATACATTTTTTTACCTTTACAAAGCCCTAATTCAACTTTAACCCGTCCTTTTTTGAAATAAAAAGAAAGAGGAACCAATGTATAGCCCTTTTCTTCTACTTTTCGGGTAAGCCGCTTTATCTCCTGCTTATGCAGAAGAAGCCGCTTTTTCCGATCCGGATCATGGTTGAATATTGAAGAAAAGGGGTTTTCCGCAATATGCAGGGAACGCAGCCATATTTCTCCTGCTATCACTTCCGCCCAAGCGTCGGGAAACGATATTTTCCCGTCCCGAAACGATTTTACCTCGGTACCAAGCAGTTCAATACCACATTCATAACTGTCGTCTACCGCGTAATCATGCCGGGCTTTGCGGTTTAGCGCAATAATTTTTGTACCTTCACCCATAAAAATACTCCTTGTTCACTCATAAAACAATGCTTTTTTAGCTATGACCGGACGAAAAGAACCAAATGGAGAACAAGAAACAGGAAATAAGGATCCCCGAGTTTCTGAAAATTCCGAAGCCCCCCGAACCGACCGTTCAGGAGAACCAATCGCCTCTATAATTTCCTTGTCCGCCGGCAGATAATTGTTATGCCCGTAAGGGTCAGCGCACCACTCCCAGAAACCCTCGGACATATCCCTAATATCAGCGGTTTTGACTGCGTATTCCCATTCAGCCTCAGTAGGAAGCCGAGCTTCATAATCCGCCAAATCTTCAGGCAGGAGTGTAGTCAGCCATTTGCAATAGGCTTGAGCAGCGTACCAAGAAACCCCTGAAACCGCGGGGGAATCAAGATGCTCAGACCTCATAAGATAATCTTCAGTAACTAAGCCTTGAGCGGTTAAGGTTTCGGTAAATTCAGGACCCCAAGCAGGATTAGCGCTGACAAAGGCGTCCCAGGACGGATAGGATACCTTGGTTTCAGCGACCCTGAAATTCTCAATCTTCACTTCATGGGGAAAAGCGCCTCCTTGGATCAGGGTTCCGCCGGAAATTTCCCGAAACCTAAGCAATCCAAGGGTTAGGGGATTCCCAAAATCACTGGAAACTGACCGGCTCAGGGTAAGCAGCTTCGAGGCGCTGCTGTTTTGGTTTTCATACCATGCTGAATCAATGATCAATGTTCCGGTTTCTGGTGGAAGGACCTGAGCAAGCCAATAGGCGGTTCCCGGAGTTTCTGAAAGATAGACCAAGATATCTTCCAGGGATCGAAGCAGACTTACCGGCGAAGCAGCAAGTCCTCCATTATCAATAAGCGCTTCCGCCCGGATAAGGTCCCGCAATCCCCCGCGGGTGGCGGTAAATCGGGCGGACCCTTGCAAGATATCTTTCATGCGCTGATATCCTTGAGGATCCGCCGCGGCGGGACCTGAACGGTAGGCTCCTTCGGAAAGAATTTGGGGTATTTGATAGGTTACGGTTGGTTCTCCGGTGAAAGACCACATTCCGTATTCCGAAGCCGCCCAGAGCAAAGCCCCGGGACTAATGGTTTCTCCAAGAGTTCCGACAAGAGATTGCCGTCGGGGGAAGAACAAAGTCCCAAAGACTCGGGTTTTTACGTTCAGTTCCTGTTGATACAAAGCAAAACCAGGAAGGGTCATCTCAAGCCGCCGGATTCCTTTGGGAATGAAAATCTCACAAGGAGTCGTTCCCATATATACGTCGTCTACCCGCAGGGCTGCGCCGGAAGGTTCGGAGCTTAAGGACAGCAGCGTACCTGGTTTGGCAAGTCCGGGATAGAATAAAACAAAAAAGAGGATAATAATCAGGATGAAACCATAAATCCCCCCAAGATAGACCCCAGGTCTGACCCCAAAGAGGGGTTTAAACTGAACCTGATCTTCAGGAAGGGTTTCTTCTATTACGCTTATATTCTTCTTTCTAAACATGGTGAAAGTATAGGTCTCCCCTTTATATCTTGTCAACGACGGCGCTTCGTGATAGGTTATGAAGATGGATTTTTTCGATCATATTCAGGTAATTACCGAAGGCTATCTTACGCATCGGCGAAGGATTCGCCGGATTAAAAAAGAAAAGCAAAAAGCCAAAAATCTTATTCTGGATTGGCTTGAGTCGTTTATATGGGCTGCCGGCGCGGTACTTCTCATCAACCAGTATCTTTTTCAAGCTTATGAGATTCCCTCTGGTTCTATGATCGATACCCTTCTCATTGGGGACAGAGTCTTTGTAAATAAGATTGTTTTTGGTCCAGAACTGCTTCCGGGAGTAGGCAAACTGCCAAGCCCTATTAAGCCGAAACGAAACGACGTGATTATTTTTGAAAATCCTTCTTACATTTCTAAAGGACCGGTTTTTGATATTGCCCAGCGCATCATTTATATGCTGACCCTCTCTTTGGTGGACATTGATCGGGACGAGTATGGAGAGCCGAAAGCCCATTTTCTGATAAAACGAGGGGTCGGCTGGGGAGGAGATCAGTTTATTCAGGAAAAAGGAGCCTTCCGAATCCGTTTTGCCGGTGAAACCCGGTGGGTGTCTGAACAGGACTTTAATGAAGGCCGGAACTTCAATCATCGCCTTTCCCGTTTGGTAGCCCCCAAGGACTACGCTGTGTTAGAGTCCGCTGGAAAAGTTACCGCATATCAGGATTTAGGGCTTACTCCTCCGTCTGCATTGATAAACGCGGCGGCTTCTCTCAATGATATGCGCTATTACGATCAGTTTGCCTATGATCGCGCTCGTCTTGAAGTGCTTCGAGGCGCCCAGCCTCACAATGAGCGGTATCGAACCCTCCATTATTCCCGATACGTCCAGGGCTGGTATATACCTGAAGGCAGGATGTTTCCCCTTGGGGATAATCGGGATAATTCTCGGGACGGTCGTTATTTTGGTCCCATCCGAGAGACTAAAGTGTTAGGCAAGGGTTCTATTATATATTGGCCTATGGTGCGTATAGGTTCTATCCGGTAAGGAATATTGCAAGGAACGTTTATGGCAGGAAAATCGCGTACATATTCATCATTTAAGGAGCAGAAAAACAAACGGCATCGGGTTCGTTGGATTTTATTAGGTTTTCTTGCTTTTTATGCGCTGTATACTTTTCTGACAACTTTTATTTTTTCTACTCGGGTCCTGGAGAATGACACGATGCAGCCTAATCTTAGGATTGGGGATCGGTTTATCTGTTCTTCGTATACTTTTTATAGATTACTGCCGGACGTGTCCTGGCTGAACGCCGCTCCGCCCCTCAAACGGGGAAATGTAGTGCTGGTGGATATGTCGCTCAAGGAGTCTCAGAATTTTGCGGAAATTCTTCTGGACGGACTTGTCCGTTTTTTTACGCTTCAGCGGGGGCGTGTCAGCAATCAGGGTGAGCAGCTATACATGAAGCGGGTCATAGGACTGCCTGGGGATGAGATTACTATGACTAATTATGTATTCAGAGTCAAGCCAAAGGATGGTTCTTATCCATTTACTGAATTTGAGTTATGGGATAAGCCTTATGACGTTACTATTCCTGAAGTTCCGGCGTTATGGGATGAGTCGATACCTTTTTCAGGCAACATCGAAACCTTTGTACTAGGAGAAGACGAATGTTTCGTACTTTCCGATGATCGGAGCAATACCAATGATTCCCGTACTTGGGGACCTATACCGCTGGATTATGTCTTGGGGAAAGCGCTGTTCCGCTATTGGCCTATCATGCGGCTTGGCAGACCCTAGAGATAATCAGACTCAAGATTCATATACCAGGCTACTGCATTTGATATTCCCCATACCTCAAGGCATAGGCTTTACGGCGCTTTTGGTAAAAAAAATCCCGCTGATGTTATGCGCCTACTGTCAACTTCCCCCTCTTGTAGGGTATAATCGGACGTATGTTTGACGACTGTATTATTCTGGCCGGAGGCTCCGGCGCCCGGCTCTGGCCCGCAAGCC